>JACKBL010000005.1:300000-469612 GCA_020634515.1 Ardenticatenales bacterium
ACCGCTGGCGACAGCACCTGCCGCCCGTGGATGAGCTTGTTTGTACGATTTTGTCGCAGGCGACGTCGGATACCAACCGGGACAAGGGGTTTACGGGGCTACGGCAACGGTTTCCTGATTGGGAAGCAGTGATGTGGGCAGAAGAGGAAGAGGTCGTGGCGGCGATAATGCCGGCAGGTCTGGCCCGCCAGAAAGCCCCCCGCATCCAAAACGCCCTGCGCCACATTCACCGCACGCGCGGCGCGCTCACCCTTGACTTCCTCGCCGAGCTGCCCCTGCCAGAGGCCCAGGCGTGGCTCACGCGCATCAAAGGCATTGGCCCGAAGACTGCCGCCATCGTTCTTCTGTTCGCCTTTGGCCGCCCCACCTTTCCCGTCGATACGCACGTTCACCGTATTCTCCGGCGGGTGGGACTAATTGACCCCCGTACTTCGGCTGACAAGGCGCACGAAATCATGGAAAATAGGGGGCGTCCCAAGACGTTTTACACGATGCATCTCAACTTGATCCGGCATGGACGCGAGGTGTGTCAGGCGCGGTCGCCCAAATGCGCCACCTGCCCGCTGCAATCCTGTTGTGATTATTTCCCGGCTCAGTAGCTTCCAGTTCCGCGTCGTGGTACAGTTTCACGAGGCGACATCCTTGTAGGAAACTGTGTTGCGCTTGAGCCGCTATCATCCATCGATACCCATGACACCTTCGCAAGATAACCAACAAGCCCGCCTGGCCGCCCTCTACGAAGTGAGCGCCCAGTTAGGGGCCACTTTGGACCTGACGGAACTCCTTAACCTGGTGATGGATTCCATCATCAAGCTGACGAGCGCGGAGCGCGGTTTTGTTATGCTGCGCGACGAAATTACGGGACGGTTGGAAGCGGTGGCTGCCCGTAATGTCGATCAAGAGACAATTGCCGGCAGCGCCATGCACATCAGCCGCACCGTCATCGCCCGCGCCGCGCAAACGGGCGAAGCCATTCTCACGGACAATGCTCAAGAAGATGACCGTTTCTCCGGCCACCAGAGCGTGGTCGGCTACCAGCTTCGCTCCATCATGTGCGCCCCCATGCGCGCCCGCGGGCGCGTCATCGGCGTCGCCTACGTAGACAACCGCCTCTTCAGCGGCGTCTTTTCCCGGCTCGATCTCGACTTGCTGGTTGCTTTCATCAACCAGGCGGCCGTTGCCATTGACAACGCCCGCCTCTTCACGCAGACGGATCAGGCGCTGGCCCGCCGCGTTGAAGAGTTGACCATCTTCCAGCAGATTGACCAGGAACTCAATCGCTCCCTCGACCTGAATAGGGTGTTGAGTCTGGCGCTGGATTGGGCCATGAAACTGACTGAATCCCACAATGGTTCAATCGGCTTGCTGGTCGAAGAGGAAGAATCGTCCTACATTCGTTTGCTGCCGCCGCCCCGCGCAGTTGCCGAGCAGCCCCGCCGCGTCTCCACGACGCACCCTGTTGTCGCCGAACTGCTGAAAACCGGCAGTAGCGTTCACCACCAGAACCTGAGTCACCTGGAAGCCATTGACGGAACCCCCCCCGTGGCGCAGCTTGTCGTCCCCATCAAGCGGGAAGAGCGCGTAATTGGTCTCATCGCCCTGGAAAGCCAGCAAAGCAACACGTACAAAGAGGAAGACATTGCTTTTGCCACACGTCTGGCCGACCGCGCCGCCGTGGCTATTGAGAACGCGCGGCTTTATGAAGCCGTCCAGGCGGCCGATAAAGCCAAAACCAACTTTATCTCCATCGTCACGCATGAACTCCGTCTGCCCATGACGTCTATCAAGGGGTACACGGACCTGGTGCGCCGGGAGCTGGCAGGACCGCTGAATCAACAGCAAAAGGAGTTCCTGGACGTGGTGCAGCGCAACGTCGCCCGCATGAGCGTCCTCATTGACGATCTTTCCGACATCAACCGTATTGAAAGCAAACGGATGCGCTTCGATTGCAGCCCGTTTGACGTAGGTCAGGTGATCAAGGACGTCGCCGACAACATGCGGGATGGTCTGACGTCGCGCCAGCAAGCGCTGCATCTGGACCTGCCATCCGCGTTGCCCCTGGTCTACGCGGACCGCACGCGCATCAGCCAGGTGCTTACCAATCTCCTCAGTAATGCCAATAAGTATACGCCTCCTCAGGGCAGGATCACGGTGCACGCCGCGGCCACGCCTACGCATGTCCAGGTCGCGGTCGCCGATACGGGTTTGGGCGTTGCCCCGGAAGAACAGGCTCACCTTTTTGCCCAGTTTTTCCGTTCGCAAGATGCGCAGGTGCGAGAGCAGCCCGGCTGGGGTCTGGGTCTTTCCATTGTGAAGATGATGGTGGAAGCGCAGGGGGGAGAAATCCGCTGCGAGAGCGTCTATCGCCAGGGTAGTACGTTCACCTTCACTATTCCCGTTGCCGAGTCAGGATCGCCGCAGGCCACATGAGTGAATTATGACTGGCGCCAAGCTGCTTCTCTCCTACAACATGAGTAGCGACAATGCGAACGCCTACTATCAGTTTTTTCTTGGCCGCTACATTCCCCTCATGCAGACCCTGGGCCTGCAGATCAGTGAAGCGTGGCACACGGCCTATGGCCCGTATCCCAATCGCCTGGTGGGTTTTGTTACCCGCGATGTGGAACTGGCGCTGGCCTTGCCGCAAAACGATACCTGGATCGAACTGAACAACGAGTTGATTGGTTACGTCGCCAACTTTAGCTACAAGATTGTTCTGTATCGGGAAGGGTTTCAGTTCTGACGATTTGGATTACCGCCGGACCCTGGCTCGATTGGCGCGGGCAGGCCGCATTTGTGTGGCATTGCCGGCAGGTTGGGGTGAGGGTTGTGGCGTGAAGTGCCGGCATTTTCTCTCCTCAAACACACATCATACAACAGTATGGCAGATGGCTAACCCACCCAGGCAAAGGCTGCTAATCTACGACCTCATGAGTCGCCGTTGGCGACACAAACTGCTTGCCACCTGGAGCCTGGTTGCGCTTCTACTTGCCGGCAATGTCGTCGTTCCTATCCTGGCGCACCCTGGGCGTTGGGTCATCCTCGGCCTCAGCCTCTTTCTTTTCTGGAGCTACGTCACCTTCTGGCTGCCCCGCCGCGATGTCCTCGTGTTGCCAGACCGCCTGCGTTTGCGCGGCACCTTCCGTACCCTCGACCTGCCCTTCAACCAGATCATCGCCGTCAAGTTGTCCCAAATGTCTCAGCATTTCCCCGCCGAAAAGCTGCGCTTCAACGACCTTACCCTGCTTAGTCCCGTTTATCGCCAGAGCTGCTTGCTGCTGCACCTTCGTCACTATCCCATTTTGCCCGGAGGCTACCGGCTCTGGTTTCCTCGCTTCCTGTTTAGTCCCGACGAACCGGCCTTGCTCCTGGCTGTCGCCGACTGGCAAGGACTTAATCAGGCCATTCTTGCGGCCCGTGCCGGCAAAGACCGCTTGCCCCGGACCGATCCCCCACCGAAACGTACGCCCCTGGCGACCCCCCTGCCAGCCGCCAGGGGTTTCCCCGTGCCGGCAGGCCAGGATTTTGCCCCAGTCGCCGCCTCCTCCGACTCTTTGCCCGCCGCCGCCCCACCACTGCTGCTGGTTGCCGAGGACAACGCCGCCATGCGCGCACGCCTCCAATACGTACTCCAGCCGCATTATCGGGTGATCATGGCTGCTGATGGCGCGGAAGCGCTGCGCCAGGCCCACATACACCAACCGGACCTTGTCCTCACCGATCTTTCCATGCCCAAGATGGATGGGTACGCTCTTTTGCTGGCGATTCGGGGCGACAGCGACCTGTGCGCGACGCCGGTGGTTATTTTCACGGCCGGCGACGAACAGGAGGCGCGCATTCGGAGTCTGGAAGCAGGCGCGGACGATTTTCTCGCCAAGCCATGCAGCGACCAGGAACTGCGGGTGCGGGTGCGTAACTTGCTGCACGTGCGCGCCCAGGAGCGTCGGCTGGCCGAATTGAATCAACAGTTGGAGGCGCGCATTGAGGAGCAGTTGGCCGAACTCGTCGTCAACGGCGATTTGCGCCGGTTCCTGCCGCAGTCCGTTGCCGAGAATATCCTTTCCGGGCAGATTGGCCCCGCGGAGGTGTTTGAGCGGCGCGTGATCACCGTGTTGTTCGTGGACATCGTGAGCTTTACCGCGCTCACGGAAGTGCTGCAACCGAATAAGCTGGCGGCCATCTTGAACGACTACCTGCGCGAGATGACGGCCATTGCCCTGGTACACGGGGGCATGGTAGACAAATTCATTGGAGATGGGTTGATGGTTCTTTTTGGCGCGCCGGATGTGTCGGAGCCGACACAGCAGGTGTACGCAGCCATGCAGACCGCCGTCGCCATGCTGCAACAGGTGGAGGCATTGGGCACACGTTGGCGCGCCACGTTGCCGGCGGAATTGCACGTACGCATTGGTATCAGCACCGGCCATTGTACGATCGGCGTATTTGGCAGCGATATGCTCAAAAGCTACACGGCCGTGGGTATGCCCGTGAACGTCGCTTCCCGCTTGCAGGGAGAGGCTAATCCGCAAGGGGTTTTATGCAGCCGTGCCACCTACGAACATGTCGCCCACCGCGTGCGCGCGGAGACACGGGGGGCGTTGCGGCTGCGTGGCGTGCGCGAACTGGTGGAGGCGTATGACATCCTGGAGGTGTTGGGATGAAGAGGCAGGACGTAACCCGGCATCCGTTGTTGAGCAGTCGTCAACTGCGGCGACGGAATCAGGGCAAGCTGCTGTGGATCATATTGCTGTGCGCCGGTTTGGGCGGCTATGACTATTTTACGCGGGCACTGGGCAGCCGCTGGTATTGGATTTGGGTGGCGGTGGCGGCGGCGCTGGGGTTGTGGGTGTACTACGCTTTGCTGCTGAGTCGCGTTTCGGTGCAGGTCCATCCCAACTATATTCGGCTGCAAGGCGCGCTGCGTGGCTTCAACATTAGCTACGGGCGCGTCCTCACGGTTACGTCCAGCAGTTTGAGCCAACATTATAAGCTGGCGGAGATGAGGCGAGAGGACAGACGGCTGCTGGAGCCACATTGGGGGCGGATTTGCCTGCTGGTGGAGCTAAACCAGTATCCGCCAGGGCTGCGGCGACAGGGGCATTGGTGGTTGCCGCGTAGCTGTTTTAGTAAACGCCAATCTGGATTGCTGCTGTTGGTGGAGGATTGGATGGGGTTGAGCCGCGAGATGGAAGCGGCGCGCGCGAACTGGCTGCGACAGCGTGGCGGGCAGTTGCGGACGCGGGATCAGCGGACGCTGGTGGCGCGTATTATGGATGAGTATGTGCCGTAAGACGGTTGCGGTGGTAGCCATCTTCCCGGAAGGGTGACGAATCGTCCCGGAAGCCGGGTTTGAGGTGAGAGGTGTTCCGGGCCACTTCCGGGAAGGCCGCTTCCGGGAAGGTAGGACGGCATTACAGGTGTTGCTCGAAGAAGCGCAGGGCGGTATCGGGGTGGTCAAGCAGGTACTGGTAGCCGCCAAAGCGTTGGGTGTTGGGGAGGAAGAGCGGGGGGACGGCGTTGGGGGTGGCGGCGACCATGCGAGCGACGTCGGCGGCGCTGCCCCAGGTGTCTTGTTCGCTTTGGATGTAGAGGATGGGGGTGATGCCGGCAGATTTTGCCGCAAAAACGGGATCAATTGCCGAAAAACGCAGCCCGCGCGCCATCAGCGGATAGCCCACCTCCATCACCCACCCCAGGATTTTCCCCAAAGGTCCGAGCAGATAGGCGGCGTAGCCCGCCTTGAACACGGGCGGCGATGTGGGTTGCACGGCTATGGCCGCCTTGATGCCTTGCGTACGCGGCAGCGTGAAGAGGATCGTGTTGGCCCCCATGGAGAAACCCACCGCGCCGATGCGGTTGGGCTGCACATCCGACCGACTTTGCAGGTAGTCTACCGCGCCCAGCAGGTCATTGGCTTCTTGCAGCCCAAACGTGACCGTGCCGGCAGGGGCGCTGAGGCCGTGGTTACGCAGGTCGAACATGAGGACGTGGTAGCCCGCGCCGCGCAGGGCGTAGGCCAGCATCAGTAGTTCCAGGGGGGAGGTTCCGGGGATGTCTTCGAGCAAATTGCCGGCAACCGTTCCTAGACGGTTCCAGGGCCAGCCATGTACCATGATCACCGTGGGGCGGGCGGCGGCGGCGGCGGGGATAAACCAGCCGGAGAGGCGCACGCCATCGCGGGCGGGGAACTGGACGTCTTCGTAGGCCAGCCCAAAATGGCGCGGCGTGGCCCAGGGGGCTTTGCGCGGCGGGCGGATGACGAAGCGGGTGAGGTAGAGTGTTAGGGTGGTGATGATGCCGGCAATAATGCCCACCACCATCAGGAAAAAGCGAACTGCGCGGCGAAATTGAACCATAGTGTCCTCCTGCATCAAACTATAACCCAATGGTCCAGGGCAAACAACTACGACCACAACACCGGGCGCGAGACAGGACGCGGATACAAGTGAATTCCGCGTCCACTTGGTCATCGTCGTAAAAATCGCGTTAAACATGCCGGCAAAACCGATTCCGCACAGGTTCCCTCCTTGCCGCGCCACTCCCGAATGCTGGCTAGACCTCCGTGACGCAGGTAAAATAGTGGAGAGCAATACAGTATCTGTAACGACTGACGCTCTCTGGAGATTGGACCCATTTCACCAGAGAAAATTAGTCCAATCTGGTGTAGCAGTTACCAGTATCTTTTTTTTGGCGTTTTCTGGCCTGCGCCACGCCCTTCAATAACGCGAATCTTACCACTATGACACAACGTTCTCCAGATAAGCTCCTTGACGAAGCCACCACGGCCACCACCATTACACGTTACTGGGATGCCATCCAGTTGTACACGGACATACTGGGTCAGACGGACCCGCATTCCGGCGACGACAACGTGCGCCAGATGCGCCTGAACGCGCTGCAACAGCGCAGCCGTTTATTGAGCCAGTTGGGTGAGCAGGCCGCCGCGCTGGCCGGTTACGAGCAGTGTTACCTGGAAGCCGGCAGCAGCGAGAGCGCCGTCAAGGCGTTGGTGAACATTGGCCGCCAGTGCGCCCGTCTGGGGCAGTACAATCGCGGTCTGGAGGCGCTGAAGGAGGCGCTGGTGCTGGCGGAGGCGTTGAATTATACGGCGGGCCGCGCGGATGCCCTGGGGGCCACGGGCGTTTTGCTGGCGAATCTGGGCCAGTTGGAGGAAAGCCTCAGCTATTACAATCGATCGCTGCCGCTGTATCAGCAGTTGCATGACAAGCGGGGCGAGATGCGTGGCTACAATCGCATTGGCGTGGCGCACGCGCAGATGGGCAGCATTGACAAGGCGATTGCGGCTTTTCAGCATTGCCTGAAACTGGCCCGCGATTTAGGGGAACAGGACCACGCTGTCTATTCGTTGAATAATCTGGGGGAGTGCTACCAGATGTTGTTCGATTTGCCGAAGGCGTTGATTTATCATCAGGAAGGGCTGGCAGTGGCGATCAGCACGCGGCTGCGTTACCTGGAGGCAGATACGTCGCGCAATTTGGGCGCGGAACTGGTGGGTCTGGGGCGCGTGGAGGAGGGGCTAACGTATTTGCATCGTGCGCTGGACCTGGCGCGGGAGACGGGGCAGCCGGACGTGGAGTGGCAGGCGCTGTATACGCTGGCGTTGACCTACATTGAGCATGGTCCGCTGGATACAGGGTATGATTATGCGTGCCAATTGCGCCAGTTGGCGCAGGAGTCCAATACAAAGGCGGCGGAGGCGAAGGCGCTACATGCTTTGGGGGTCTATGAGCGTGGGCGGGGTGATATGCCGGCAGCGGAGCAATTGTGGCAGCAGGCGTTGTTCCTGGCGCATGAAACCAGCCAACGTATTCTCATTTGGCAGATTCATGCCGGGCTGGCGCAAATTACCGCCAACCCCGACCTGGCTATTGTTCACAACCGCATTGCCGCCGAAGTGATCAACCAGATCGCTTTTCCCATTGAGGATACCACCTTGCGCGCCGGCTTCCTCAATGCGACGCCCATTCGGGCTATCCTGAGCGCGGTTTAGCCATCAACTGAAAAAATCGCGCTCGCGGAATCCATCGGGCACGGGGGGATAGGCGCGCTGGAATGTTTCCACGCCGAACAGTAGTTTTTGCATGAATGCCGGCATCAACCGACTAAATCCCGTCCCCCCACCCTGGCTGCCGTGCTCCGCGCTGGCCAGCGCTTTCACGTCCCAATAGCGGCGATAATCAATACGCGCGTGTATCTTGCCCGGCGGCAGCCCCAGCCTGGTGAAATCAATATCCTTGTTTCGCCCCATCTGCGTCGGGTCCTGCCCCCGCAGCCGCATCATCGCAATAATCACCTTCAGCAAGCGATTGGAGAACGCCGTGTAGTAAAGCCGGTCCGCCTGGAACGGAGCCGGGCCAATCTCCGCATACGCATTCGCCTGCCCCGCCGCCAGGAACGCCGCCGTCGTGATCTTCCAGCACATGATGTGGTCGGGGTGGAAATAGCCCCCTGTTTCATCGTGCGTCATCACCACCTGTGGCCTGATCTCGCGGATGAGCCGCACCACCTTGCCCACGGCCTCCTGCTCATCCGCCTGGATGAACGCCTGCGGATGTTCATTGTCCGGGTTGCCCGGCATCCCAGAGTCGCGGTAGCCCAGGCGATGCAGCGTCACGCCCAGGATCGCCGCCGCCCGTTCCAACTCCTTCGAGCGGTGTGGGGCCAGTTCCGCCTGCACCGCCTCGTACCCCTCCGCTGCCGTGCCTGCCGCGCCATCCGTGGCAATCGCCACATGCACGTCTACGCCTTCGGCGGCATACCGGGCCAAAGTTCCCCCAGGTCCATAAGATTCATCATCCGGGTGAGCCAGAACGGCTAACAAAGCACGGCGCATAGGTTGGTTCTCCTGCTAAAACTTCTGGTAAGACGGGTTTCCAATTGGTCCCCGGCAGCGAAGGGGCCGCGGAAAAACGCGATCTGGAGATTGGACCAATCTTACCAGAGAAAATTGGTCCAATCGGGCTTAGGACTGGCGATGAAATAAGACCCGAAACGGCATCGTCACTCCTTAAAGGTTGGCGGTTGTCAGGCGTGGGTTGTGGGGCGCTGGTGGAAGAATTGCATGGCCGGGAGGAATGGCACGGGGCGCACGGAAGCCAGCGGGTGGCGCACGCCGGGCAGCACCAGCAGTTCCCCCGCGGGAATGACGCGGCTGAGGCGCAGCGCCTCCGACAACGGAACCATCTCATCCCGATCCCCCACGCTGACCAGGACGGGACACTGCGCGCGCGCGGCCATGCCTTCCGTTAACCCCTTTTCGTGAATAATGGCCACCAGATCGCCGCCCTGACGCGCCAGGGCACGCCAGCGGCTGGCTCCGTGTTCTTCCGCCAGTTGATTGGCGTAGGAAGGGGCGCGGTCGGCGATGCGGTCGGGGTCTAGCTGACGCTTGATCTTCTCCACGGTTTCTTGCGACCAGTAGAATTTGGTGGCGTGCATCAAGACCGTATACACGCGCCGTGGCTGGTTGAGGGCCAGCATCAGGCCGAGGTAGCCGCCCAGGCTATAGCCGGCTACGTGGAGGTTCTCGATGCCCAGGTGGTCCAGTAAACCCACGATGTCTTGCAGCATTCGTTCCGGTCGCAAATCAGGTTGTCTATTTTCGGATAGACCATGCCCGCGCAGATCCATCAAGGTGAGGCGAAAGCGGTTTTCCAGGACAGGGTGGAAGCCGCGCCACTGGGAGCTGATGGCTCCCAGAAGACCGGGGAGCAGCAGCAGGTGATTACCCGCCGACTGCTCGCCAAAGCGTTCGTAATGGATTTTTGTGCCGTCGTCCGCTGTCCAAAAAGGCATATTTTCTCCTGTTTACGCTCGTTTTCTTTAATGATTTAGCCGGTGGCGGTGACGAAGCCGATGGCGTGGGTGTCGGTGTGCGCCAGGCTGATGTCCCACTGCTGCCAGCCGCGCACCTGGGCCAGTTCGGCGGCGGCGGCGTGGAGGATGAGGTGGGGCTTGCCACGCGCGTCGCAGACGACTTCGATTTCTCGCCAGCGCACGTCGCCGATGCCTGTGCCCAGGGCTTTGGCGACGGCTTCTTTGATAGCGAAACGGCCGGCGAGGCGGGTGGCATTGCCGGCACAAAATGCCTGTTCCTGTTCCGTAAATACACGGCCAAGGAAATGCGCGCCATGACGTTCTATCGTCTGAGCCACGCGGGCCACTTCTACCAGATCAACGCCAACCGCGATCATTATTCACCACAATGGTCAATTGGATGTATCGGCACGGAAATCAAATAAGACAACGAAGTTGTTTCCTTATCGTTCCTTCAGACTGATGATGCCATTCCGTACTTTATTTCATCGTCAGTCCATTGCGCCGGTCGCTCACGCATTCATGTCCGGCCCGGCCACGGCGATAGCGATCTCGTCGGCGCTGAAGTATTTGCGTGCGGCGGCTTGCACCCGCTCCGGCGTCACTTCGTTTACCATGTCCGGGTAGCGGCGCAGATAGTCCAGCCCCAGGTTGTAGACTTCCATGTCCGTGATAATGCTGGCCAGGCCGTCGTTGGTTTCCAGGCTTACGGGAAGGGAGCCGGTGAGGTAGGCTTTGCTGTCTTCGACTTCTTCCACGGGGACGAGTTCGTCTTGAATGCGGTGTATTTCCTGGCGAATGCCGGCAATCGCCTGTTCCACTTTATCCGGGGCGACGCCAGTGCCGGCAATCCACGGAGCCGGCCCCAAACTGCCGGACAGGCGACTGTAGACATAATACGCCAACCCCTGTTCTTCGCGCACCGTCTTGCCCAGGCGACCATACATGCCAAACACGCCCAAAATCGTATTCGCCAGGCGTGCATCCTGGAAATCTGGCGCGGAGCGGCGCGGTCCGGGCAGCCCCATCACAATATCCGACTGCGTTTTTTCCGCCATGCGCACGTGGGTGCGTGTTATGGACGGTGGGCGGGCCGCGTCGGGCACGTCGGGCAGCGTCAACTGTCCAGGGCGCGACCAATCGCCCAACACGCGCCGCACTTTGTCTACAGCCTCTTCCGCTTTCACCGCGCCCACTATGGTCACGATCATCTGGCGGGGTCCGTAGTAAGCGGCGTGAAATGCGTGCAAATCCTCCGGCGTCAGGCTCGTCACGGTTTCCGGCGTGCCGGATAGTTCCGTGCCGTATGGGTGTCCATTATACAACAGCGCATAGAACGCCTTGCTGGCCTGGCTGCGGGTGTCATTCGCCTGAATTTGCAGCCCGGTCAGGATTTCGCCGCGCACCTTTTCCACATGGTCTGCCGGGAAGACAGGATTGCGCAGCGTATCCGCGGCCAGCGTCAGCACAAGGTCCAGGTCTTCCGCCAGACTGGCGGCGGAAAAACCCGTTGTATGCCGTCCCGCCGAAAAGCCCAATTGCGCGCCTACAGATTCCAATTCGTCGTAAAGGCTCTCGAAAGAGCGGTTTTGCGTGCCGCGCATGAGCGTCCGCGCCGTAAAGGCCGCCAGCCCAGCCTGATTGTGATCTTCCCCCAGCGCGCCCGCCCACACCAGCCCTTCCACCTCAATGGATTCGGAGGCGAAGTTTTCATAGGCCAGCACCACAATGCCGTTTTCTAGTTGGTGGCGGTGAATGCTGTCTGGACCAGGATAATTCTTAGCAGTCATGCGAACTCCTGCGAAAGTGTCATGTTGGGTGCGTTTATCGCGCGCCATGTCAAAAGTGGGATGCGGATGAACGCAGAAAAACGCGAATAAAACAATAAGCTGCACCGTCCGCGAAAGCCGCGAAAGCCTGATTGTTACAGGTCCTGCCGTCACAATGGGTGACCGTCACAATGGGTGACCGTCACAATGGGTGACCGTCACAATGGGTGACCGTCACAATGGGTGACCGTCACGCTCTGTGACCATCTGGGACCGTTTTCATTCGCGGCCAGGACGAACAGGCTGCCTCTGGGCAATGAATCAGTTCTCGAAAACGGGCTGGTTGCCGGGAACGTATCGACCGACGATCCGATTCTCCGGGCGTAGATAGGTCTGTTGCACGCGCCGCAAATCCGCCAGCGATACCTGGTTCAAATTCTCCAGCGCGTTCTCAAACCAGCCGTAATCACCCGTCACCGCCTCCGCCAGGCCAATCATTTGCGCCTGGCCCGTGACGCTCTCGCTGGCGAAGACAAACTGCGCTTTGGCCCGTTTGAGCGCCTTGTCCAGTTCCGCCTGCGTGACCGGTTCCTGCCCCAGACGGTCCAGTTCCGCTTGCAGTGCTGCTTCGATCTCGTCCAGCGTGCGCCCCGGGCGGGCCACGGCCTCAATCGTATACAGGTACGGGTCAATTGTTGGCGCCAGGCTGGCGGAGGCGTGCGCCGCCAATTCCGTAGCCACCAATGCTTTGTAGAGGCGGGAGCTTTTGTTGCTGCCGCCGCCGCCGAAAAATCCGAGGCTGCTGCCGCCGGCAAAAGCCGCGTTCAGCAGCGCCAGCGGATAATAGTCAGGGTCGTTGGCGGCGGGGGCGCGAAAACTGTAGAAGAGATAGGACGTATCCCCCGGACCGGAAACGGTGACGCGCCGCTCGCCCCGCTGCGGCGGTTCCTGCCGCGTGATGGTCGCGGGCGTGTCCCCGGCGGGAAGGGAACCATACAGTTCGGTGATGCGCGCCAGCATTTTCCCCGTATCGAAATCCCCGACGGCCACGGCGATGGCGTTGTTTGGAGCATAGAAGCGTCGATAATGTTGGTAAAGGTCTTCGCGGGACATAGTCGTGAGGTCTACTTCATCCCCGATCACCTCATGATGGTAGGGATGAACGCGGAAGGCGGCCGCCTGTAGCTCTTCCGAGAGCAGAAATGTGGGGTAGTTCTCATACATGTGCCGTTCGGAGATGATGACGGTGCGTTCCGTTTCCGTGATGTCCGGCTCCATGATCGTGTTCACCATGCGGTCGGCTTCCAGGCGTAGGGCCAGGTCAATGCGGTCGGCGGGCATGGTTTCGTAGTATGCCGTGAAATCCAGCCAGGTGAACGCATTCCAGCGCCCCCCTTCGCGGGAGACGGCACGGTCCAACGTGCCCCCGGGGAATTGTGGGGTCCCCTTAAACATCATGTGCTCAACCCAATGGGAGATGCCGGTGTAGCCTGGCTTTTCGTTGCGGCTGCCGACGCGATACCAGACAAAAAAAGTTGTCACGGGGGCGTGGTGCATTTCCTTGAGGACGACGGTGAGGCCGTTGTCGAGCGTACTCTTGTGAATGTTAGACGGCATGAGAACTCTCCTGGAAGCAGCTTGTCGGCGGGTTGCCAACCCGCCTCATTTTCCTGAGGCGGATGTTTCATCGCTTCTGGTTCGTATTCGCTCGTGAAAACGCCTGCGCGGTGGTGGTCAATTGTCTGTGAACAGCGTTAGTAGACAGTGATTCAGAAGCAGGAAGAATTATAGCACCGGGGCGGGGGAAAGGGGAATGTGATTGCCGGCAGACTGACTGCGTTGTTCTGGCGTTAAGGACTGACGATGAAATAAAGTACGGAATTGCATCGTCAGGATGTAAATGCCGGCACTATGACCTATTTCCGCACATAGAGCCGCAAAGAAACGTGATTGCGATTCAATCCGAGGTAAAATAGTCGTAACGACTAACGCTCTCTGGAGAGAAAATTGGTCCAGTCTGGCTTAGCAGTTACAAATAGTCGTTGTGACTATACAGGTCATCTGCCCAGATTGGACCAATTTGCTCTGGTTGAATCTTATTGATGTCTACAAAATTGGTCCAATCTCTCGGAGACGTGAATAGTTACTAGTCGTTAATCATCGTTGTCAGCCGCTGATTACCTTAAACCCAGGAGTCCAAGATGCGCCACTGTCAGCTTAAATCGTTTGCTATTTTGCCGCGTTTTGCTGTGTTATGCCTGATGGGCGGGTTGTTGCTGCTTGTGAGCGGTTGCCGTCGCATGGAGGCGCCGCTGCCCACGCGGGTTCCTTTGGCTCAAGTTCCCACGGAAACAACCGCCCCGCCAACGGAGGTGGTGCTGCCCACGTCGTTGGCTCCGGAGTCGGCGACCGCGACGGTGGCGGCTGCGGCGACCACGGTGGAGGCCACGGCGACCGTGATGGCGGCGACCACGACGTCCGTGACGGAAGAGGCGACAGCGACGGAGCCGATTGTGGTGACTGATTTGCCGCCGACGAATACGCCTATGCCGGCAACGGCCACGCGCCAACCCACGGCAACACGGCTGCCCCTGCCCACGATCACGCCCGTGCCGCCGCGCGCCACGCGCACGCCGTTGCCTACCAGCACGCCGCCGCCGACAGTGGTTCCCTCGGCCACGCCCGTGCCGGCAGGTTGGCAGGCCGCGTACTATAACAACCGTGATCTGAGCGGGTCGCCGGCGTTGACGCGCGTGGATGCCGGGGTGGTGTTTGACTGGGGTGGTGGTGCGCCCGCGGAGGGGCTGCCGGCGGATAATTTTTCGGCGCGATGGCAGCGGGAGGTGACGACGGACGCGGGTTTATATCGCTTTGCGGTGGTGGCGGATGATGGGGTGCGGGTGTGGTTGGATGATCAGGTGATTATTGACCAGTGGCATGATGCCGGCAATCAAACCTACTCCGTGGAGCGCAATCTGGGGGCGGGCATACATCGCCTGCGCGTGGATTACTACGAAAACCAGGGCACGGCCAGGATTCAGTTCTGGTACGAAAAAAGCAGCGACTTCCCGCAATGGCGGGGGGAATATTTTAACAATCGGGACGTGAGCGGTTCCCCCGTGCTGGTGCGGAATGACGCGCAAATTTCATTCAACTGGGGCACGGGTGCGCCGGTGCCGGATTTGCCCGCCGATGGTTTTTCGGTGAGATGGACGCGCCCGTTGGCGTTGGATGCCGGCAGTTATCGTTTCTACGCCCGCGCGGATGATGGCGTGCGCGTCTGGCTCGATGGAACCCTCATCCTGGACGAATGGCATGACACGGGTAACGTTGCTTATGGCGTGGATCGGACGGTGAATGCCGGCAACCACACCTTGCGCGTCGAATTCTATGAAAACCTGGGCAGCGCCAACATTCAGTTCTGGTGGGACCGCACCGACCTGGTTGGCGAATGGTGGGGCGAATACTTCGACAACCCCACCCTCAGCGGGGCCGCTGTGCGCACGCGCAACGACGCCAATCTCGACTTCGACTGGGGGCAAGGCGCACCCGACGCCGGACTGCCTGCCGACAACTTCTCCGTGCGCTGGACCCGGTCCGCGCAGTTTGAAAATGGCCTCTACCGCTTCACCCTGCTCGTGGACGATGGCGCGCGCGTCTACCTCAACGGCGACCTGATTATCGACGAATGGCGAGATGGCAGCTCACGTCAGGTGCAGGTGGACCGCAACGTCAACGGCGGCGCATTCCCCGTGCGCGTGGAATACTATGATCGCAGCGTTACCGCCCGCGTCCGCCTCACCTGGGAGAAAGTGGGTCCACCGGGAACCTATCCCGACTGGAAGGCGGAGTTTTTCCCTAACCAGAATCTGGAAGGTGGCCCGATCCTCACGCGCAACGATGCGGATGTGGATTTCAACTGGGGCTTGAACGCGCCCGCGCCGGGGCTGCCCGGCGATGGTTTTTCCGTTCGGTGGACGCGCACTTTGGACTTTGATGCCGGCACTTACCGCCTGAACGTGATCGCCGACGATGGCGTGCGCGTCTACGTGGATGGCAAAAGCGTCATTGACCAATGGCGCGACGGCAGCGGCAATCGCACGTTCAGCGCGGAACTGGCGCTGGATGGGGAACACCAGATCGTCATTGCCTATTACGACCACCTCTTTGACGCCAAAATCAAATTCTGGTACGAGCGCGTCGGCCAGTAAATGCGTTGCCGTCGCGCCTTGCCGCCACCAGCCATCCGGCTACAATCAGGCATATGGACCTATTCGCGCAGGCAGGGCGAGCGCAAATTGAGCGGGAATCGCCGCTGGCGAACCGGATGCGCCCGCGCACGTTGGAAGAATACGTGGGGCAGGAGCACATCATCGGCCCTGGCCGCTTGCTGCGCCGCGCCATCCAGGCGGACCAACTCTCCTCCCTCATCTTTTACGGTCCACCGGGCACGGGCAAGACCACGCTCGCCCGCGTCATTGCCAACCAGACGCAGAGCCACTTCATCACCATCAACGCCGTGCTGGCGGGCGTGAAGGAGATACGGGAAGCCATCGCCGACGCGCTGGAGCGGCGCCATCTTTACAGCCAGCGCACGACGTTGTTCGTGGACGAGGTGCATCGCTGGAACAAAGCGCAGCAAGACGCGCTGCTGCCGCATGTAGAAAACGGGACTATCATCCTCGTCGGAGCCACCACGGAAAACCCCTATTTTGAGGTCAACAAAGCCCTGGTCAGCCGCAGCCGCATTTTCCAACTGCGCCCGCTGACGCCGGACGATCTGCGCCAGATTGCGCGACAGGCGTTGGCGGACCCGGAGCGGGGGTATGGCAAGCTGCGTGTGGCGGTGACGCCGGAGGCGCTGGACCATCTGGTGGACGTGGCGAATGGGGATGCTCGCGGTGTGCTAAATGCGCTGGAACTGGCGGTGGAGACGACGCCGCCGGACGCGGATAACATCATTCGCATAGACCTGGCGGTAGCCGAGGAGTCGATCCAGAAGCGGGCGGTCCTCTACGACAAAGACGGGGATGTGCATTACGATACCATCTCCGCCTTTATCAAGAGTTTGCGCGGCTCCGACCCGGATGCGGCGCTATACTGGATGGGCAAGATGCTGTACGCGGGGGAGGACCCGCGCTTTATCTTCCGCCGCATGGCGATTGTGGCCAGCGAGGATGTGGGGCTGGCGGACCCGAATGCGGCGGTGGTGGTGAATGGGTGTTGGGATCTATACGAGAAGATTGGTTTGCCGGAAGGGCGTTTCCATCTGGCGCAGGCAGCGTTGTACCTGGCGACGTGCCCCAAGTCGAATTCGACGATGGCGTTTTTTGACGCGCTGGCGGCGGTGGAGCGGGAGCAGGAGGCGGATGTGCCGATTCATTTGAAGGATGGCAGCCGCGATAAGGAGGGGTTTGGGCACGGTCAGGGGTATTTGTATCCGCACGCTTATCGGGATCATTGGGTGGCGCAGCAGTATTTGCCGTCCGCGCTGCAAGGGAAACTTTTCTACCAGCCCGGCGACCAGGGGTATGAGCGGGAGATTCGGGATCAGGTGGCGCGGCGGCGTGAGGCGCAGTTGGCGGCGATGCTGGAGGGCGTGGATGAGGAGGCGGTGGAGGTTTTGACGACCAGCCCGGCGGATCGGGGGAAGGAGGCGTGGTTGCGGCGGGTAAATGCCGGCAGCAGTGCCGCCTTGAGCCAGGTGCGCGAGCGTCTGTTTGCCGCCGCCAATCCACAGCGACATCATCTGGTCCTCATTCTGCACGACGGCACGGGTTTGTTGACGTGGGAAGCGGTGCGACGCGCGCCCGAGGGGGGCGTCTGGACGCTGGCTCCCACACAGCAGGCAGGTGAGATGCTGCGGGGGCAGGCGCAGCGACTGGCGGAACTGGAGCGCCCGCAGGTGCTTGTGGGCGCGGTTGCGGAACTGGATGCGCTGCTGCAACTGCGCGGCGAGGCGGAACTGCGCTTTGACCGCATCCTGGGGCGCAACCTGTTTACGCGCTGGGAGGCGGAGTCGGAGGAGGCGCTGGCGCAGGTCGCGCGGCTGCTGCGCCCGGACGGGCGTTTGTGCGTGGCGCAGGTTGTGCCGCGGCGGGGGCAGCGGTTGTACGCGCTGGTGGATTGGGGGGAGATGCCGGAGGTGCTGGAGCGGGTGCGGGCGGCGGAGGAAGCGATTTATGCGGCGGCGGACGATCCGCTGACGGCGTGGGATGTGCCGGACCTGATGGGCCGATTGGAGGCCGCCGGGCTGGGCGTGTCGGCGCAGTCGTTGACGCTGATGCCGGAGGAGCGGCGGTTGACGGGCGAGCAGTTGGCGCGTTGGTTTGGGGTGGGGGGGCGATATGCCGGCAATCTCACCGCCGCCGGCCTGACGGAGGTGCAAATACACCAAATCGTCGCTCTTTATCGTCGTCAGTTGCTCAATAGAATAGTCACGTGGCAAACGGCAATCCTATTCCTAACAGTTGTTAAAAACAAGCTCACGGTCTAAATAGTCTTGTCTAGCCGTATAACTGTTCGTTCAGCTTCAGCATGGTCATCTCACTTTTTTTGATACTGTCAATAGCTTTCGTCTCTCTATAACCCATATTAAACTGGAATCTAAGCGTAAACTAACTTGATTGAGAATCACGTGCAAAAACCATTATCAACTGAGAGGAAATTTGAGATAGAGTTATCGGGAGAGCATTATCATGCCAAAAACAAGCAAAACGCTAAGACAACAACTTGATGATTGGGAGAGACGACTAAAAGAACATATTGGCGAAGGCGACATACTGTTGGGAGAATTGGGCTTCAGGCGTCAGGATTTAGAACAAATCGGCCAGTTATTGGCAGACACGGAATTTTGGTATCTGCGCCAAAAACGTCGCTCAATCGAACAAACCTTACACCATGTTGATAACCAGTGGCCGCTAACCTATGCCCTCTTTCTAGTTTTGGAGGGCGTTTACAACTATGAAAGTGGCGACTATTGGGATGGTCCCAGCAAACAGCTTGGTTTACAAAGCATCCACACCTCAGCTTGCGGACAGTTGTTTCTGGAAGTCCTCGCTCAACACGATCTTCCCACCTTTGAACAAAGCGGCGGTCTTGCCTATGTGACGCCTATTTTGCTGCATGGCGGCATCCCTAATGATCTGTTGCCTGATTTCTTCGATTTTCTATGGCGCAATGAGAAAAGGCCGCACAGCATTACCCTGGATACGAAGTCGCTGCTTCAACTTTGGCGACAGCAAACTGACGACTACTTCCGGTACTTATCCAAACCCGCTCAACGTTTTTTGAAGGATGGCGATCTGGTAGCCGAAGATTTGGTGGATCGCTGCCTCGATCTATTTGACACTGATTCTCCTGAAGAAACGGAAGTCCTCGTTGATTTACCCCAACGAATTATCCACGCTTACTGGCATTGGCGCGACGAAAAAGGCATTCAAACGCACTCCACCACGCCCCGCATCCGTCTACAAAAGCCAATCCTTACCATCGCCCCCTATAATGCAGACATTGGTTTATACCTACCTCCGCAGCAATTTCCCAACCGGGCCACACCCAATCAACTTATATGGCGCCTTGTCGCTGACAACTATCCAGAGCAAATTGTCAACTGTAACCCACAGCGTATTGAGGGCGGTAGCCAATTTCTCGCCGAACAGCCGCCCGCCATTCTGCCAGCCAAAGCGTATCAACTTCATTTAGAAACGGCCGACAATACCCTGCAAATTTGGACGATACCCGCTTTCGGCGATCCCCCCATCCTCTTTTTTCTCCCCTATGACGACTATGAAGGCGACGCGCTTGTTGACCAGGAACGGTTCCGCCCCGGCGAACGCTGGTTGCTTTATCCAGAACAATACACCTGGAAAACAATCGGGAGGAGCCGCAAGTTGCACAATCTGCCGCGGCTAACGGGCGATTGGCATAGGTACAAGTTGGAACTATGGCAGCTTGCGCCGGGCGAAATGGTATTGCTAGACGGCGACGGCCGGGAACACCCCTTCGGCATCATTCACGAAACAGTACGTCCGCGCCCCCACTTTATTGGCGGCGATAGATTGCCCCTGCCCACTTCCGTCGCTGATTTTCCTCTGTACATTGGCCGTCCGCCTTCTATCGCCTTGTACACCAGCCAGCTCCATCGTTGGCGCCTATTAATACGCGCCGCCGGCGCGTCTCAACCAGGTGAACCCCGCTCATTCAAACTGTCGCGGCTCGCCTGTGAATCAGTAGAGAATGGCCTCCGCCTGGATTTGTCTCAACCGGAATTGCTGGGCGAAACGCCGTTCGGCAGATTTGAAATTGTCCTGCGCGGCCCATTAGGGCGCAGCCACCAACTTGGCCTACGTCTCATTCCCGCGCTAGCCGTTGCCGGTTTAGACCAACTTTATCTGGACAACGCCAACCAGATGGCCGAATACCAATTCACCTGCGGCGCGGCGACAACCATCCGCCAAAACCCGCCTCAGAGCGGCGTAGTGTTACAAGAAGCAGTCGCCAACGAGGAACATAGGCGCTACCGCCTCGAAGCGCAGCCTGACATTAAACGGCTCAATCTACAGTTGCGGCACGAAGGCGTCATCATCCCTCTGACAATTCCCATTCGCCGCTTACGGTGGGGTTTGCAGCATGGTCAAGAGAAAGCCGTTTTCTGGCAAACAGAGCCGTCAGCTATTTACCCCGGCAGCTTACAAAACGCCGCGCTCTGGGTGGATATACCGGTCACAAAAGAAAACCCGCTGCGTGTTGGCTGGCAGTTAATTGACAGCGCGGGCGAAATTTGGCGGGAATTGCCGCCCCACGATCAGCCAGTGCAGCATCAACTCCAATGGCCGCTCAATGAATTAACGGCCGTCTGGCGCGAGCGGCAGGAAACATTATGCTGGCAACTGCTCATTCAAAAGCCAGAGGTTGATGATCCGCTTATTATTCCCGCTTTTTTCCTCTTGCCCACATTAGATTTTGGAGTCCTGAATTACGATTGGCAAACCAGCGACAACCATACGCGGCTGACCCTACTATGGGAACATTCGCGGCCGGGGAGTTATCAATTACAGCTATGGTCGCTAGATCGCCCTTGGGTTAAGGAGCCATTGCGCCTGCGGCTGCCAGAAACAAACGATACGCTGGTCGAATGGCAGTTGACAACAAAGGAACTGCCAGCCGAAGCATATCTGGCAGAATTGATTGCGTACAACCCCTGGCAAAGCAGCCAGCCGCAGCGTCCCCAATCTCGAGCGCCGAACAGCCTGCTGATCAAACCGTCCGACCTGAGCCAACATTATGCTGAAATTACCCGCTTGCGCGATAGGGGAGAAGCCTCTATTGAGCAGCTATTGGCTCTGATTGCTCACCAGTTTTACAATAATCAACAACATGAAATGCACCAGACCAACAAAGCTATTGCCGACCAAAAAGAAGTGCTCTCGCTAACTTGGTTAATCCGCTGGCTTGAACTGGCCGTCACTCTAAACAAGAATGCGTATACTTTAGCCCAAATCAGGGCATTTGACCCGGCCATCATTGATCGCCTGGCGAAACAATCTTGGTCAGACGACGAACTAGACGCTTACTTTAACCACTTGCCAAATAACAAACTCAGCGAAAAAGTGTACACCTGGATAATTCAGTCTGGTATACGACAGCCGCGTCGCCACTGTCTGGTCACGCTTTGTCGCTCAGCAACAGACACGCCAGAGCGGAAAAAAGCTATGCTAACAGCCATCCACGCCATTTTGGAAGATGTAGGCGACGGGGCGCTGCTCTTGCGCGAAGCGGTTGATCTGTTGACGCCCAACGCGCTGACAGCGGCTAATTGGCTGGCGCAAAATGGTGGACTGGACGCCGCTGAGATACTTCACGAACTAACTGTTCGCGCCCATTTACTCCCCAACTGGATTGCGCCCAAAGTCCAGATTAAAACCAATCTGGGCATTATCCGCGTAGTAAAATTGCGCCATCGTGCGAGCAACGAAATTCGCTTTTGCGCTTCCCTGAACGACAATTGCTACGCTGAGGGAGAATTGCTAACAAAGCCAACGTCCGTTCCTATTCGCCTGGATTTACGCAACAAACAACTCCGCTTTACCCGAACGGAGCCATACCAGTGCCGGCATTGCCACCAACTATTCACCAGCCTGGCCGATTGCAGCCAACATCATGAAGCGGATCACGCCAAGCAGCCGCCAGCGCGAAAGCGGTTAAAACGAGACTGTTCTATATCTTTATTGGCTATCGCTTTGCCAGTGGACGACCCAGCAACAACCTTGAGGAGGCGACCGAATGAAATTGCACCCAATTAACACCACTCGGAAGATTAGCGAAGCGTATCAACGCTATCTCAAGACAATCTACCCTTTTCGGGATGAAAGCCTCCGGCGAATTTTCTGGGCAAAACTGGCTGAACCGGAGCGGCTGGTCAAAGGCCCATTGCTGGAAGCTTCGCCCCCCTTTAGAACGGGGAAGTCATTGGCCGATCTCGTCAACGAGGCTGTTTTGCACCCCAGTTTTCAACGATTGTGTCGGCCTGGGACATTGCCTTATGAACGGCCGTTATACGTTCACCAGGAAAAAGCAGTTCGGAATGTGGTTAAAAACGGCCGTAATCTCATCGTCGCCACGGGCACCGGGTCGGGTAAAACGGAGAGCTTCCTCATCCCCATTTTTGAGTACCTGCTGCGCGAAGAAGAAGCTGGTACGCTCGGTCAGCCCGGCGTCCGCGCCTTGCTGCTTTACCCCATGAACGCCCTGGCAAACGACCAGTTAAAACGGCTGCGTGAACTGCTGAACAACTATCCGGCGATTACTTACGGCCGTTATATTGGCGAAACTGTTGACCAACGCAGTAAAGCGCTGCAAGAATATCGGGAAGAATGGCATGGCAAGCCGGCAGTCAACGAGTTGATTTCCCGCGAGGAAATGCGCGGCAAGCCGCCCCACATCCTCTTAACCAACTATGCCATGCTGGAATATCTACTGCTGCGGCCGCAAGACACCGAACTTTTCGATGGTGACACTGGTAAGCATTGGCGCTTTATCGTGGTGGACGAAGCCCACGTTTACAACGGGGCCAGCGGCATTGAAGTCGCCATGCTGCTGCGCCGTCTCAAAGATCGCATCGTCCAAAGCGAAAAAGGACGTTTGACCTGTATCGCCACCTCCGCCACATTGGGCGAAGGGCGCAAAGATTTTCCCCAGGCGGCCAGATTTGCCCAAAACCTCTTTGACGAAGAATTTACTGCTAACGATGTGTTTGAGGCAGAGCGACTGGATGTTAGTGAATTAGGCGCCGTTTGGGGCAGCGGCACGACCAGGCTATACGCTGAACTGAACAGACTATTCTACAACGGTGCAACGCCCTCCCCCAAAGCTGTGGCTGATTGCGCTGCTCAATATGCGGTTCCGACGGCCGTGTTGCAGAATATTCGTCAAAGCGGCGGGGCAAACCGTGCCTTGTACGCTCTCTTAAAGGGAGACTGGAACATTCATCAACTACAAACTGAGCTAAAAAAAGAGCCGGATTTACTTCCCCAGGTCGCTGGTAAAATCTTCACCGATCTTTCGCTGGATGACGCCCAAGAAGGGTTAATTGATCTGATCAACCTGGCAGTTCGCGCCCGGCCAGACGGCAACAGCCTGCCCCTTATTCCCGCCCGTTATCATCTCTTTGCCCGCGCTTTAGAAGGGGCGTTTGTTTGCCTCAATCGCGCCAAACACAACGATAGCCAACCCCGTCTCTTTCTCAATCGGCATGAAATTTGCCCTGATTGCAAAAGCCGGGTCTTTGAAATTGCCACTTGCGCCCGCTGCGGCATCGCCTACATTGTGGCCGAAAAGAAAACAGAGGACAACAATGGGCGACGAGCGGAACATCTGCACATTCCCAAAGGTGGACGTGGAAGCGAAGGACAGTCTCTGCTCTACTATATCCTTAGCGACGATCTACCTGCGCCAGATGAAGACGAGTTAGACGAAGAAGCGGTAGATACGGAATGGCTCAGGCATACGCTCTGTATCAACTGCGGGCAAATTGTTCAGGACGGCGAGACGTTAAGCTGTTCCTGTCAACAGACCATAACGCTGCGTAAAACAGATTTCGATGGCACAGATCAAGAGAAAGTCTACTGCCGCCAGTGCGCCACCCGTGCGCGGGGCGGTGGCGTTTACCGCTTCCTCACTGGACAAGACGCCCCGGTCAGTGTTCTAGCAACTGCCTTGTACAGCGAAATTCCCGAAGGTAAAGATAGCTTCGCCCACGACAAGCCTGGACAGGGGCGCAAACTGCTCATCTTTGCCGATAGCCGTCAGGATGCTGCCTTTTTCGCACCTTATCTGGAACGCACCTATACCAACATTTTACGCCGTCGTTTACTTCATGCAGCCTTAGGCCAAGACCGCGCCGCCCAACGAGGACAGCTGACGCTGGATGATGTCGCTGAACGATTGCGCGAACAAGCAGAACGTGCTGGTCTCTTTCCATCCCGGTTTAGCAATGACCAAAAAATGCGGCAAATGTGTACCTGGCTCATGCAAGAATTAGCACCTACAGATCGCAATCAAAGTTTGGAAGGCTTGGGGATGTTACAACTACGCTTGAGATGGCCACATGGCTGGCAAGCGCCCCAGCCTTTGTTAGAACCACCCTGGAGCTTATCAGCGCCGGAAGTTGAAGTCCTGTTGCGTTTATTGCTGGACACTATCCGGCGCGGAAGGGCCTTTCGCTTTCCGCCCCAAGTTGATCCCCAAGATGAAATTTTTGCGCCACGTAACGTACAACATTACTTTACCGGGCAATTACATAGTGGCGAAAAGCTGCCCAGATATATCCTGCGCTGGTTGCCAGGACGAGGATCAAACGGCCGTCTCAACATCCTCGACAAAATCCTTGCCAGACAAGCCCCGGAACTGCCTCTAACTGATCGTCGCCGCCTGATCAAAGAAACCCTAAACACCTTATGGGAGAATCATTTTGCGCCAATAGACAGTGTGTGGCGGCGCAGCGGTTATTTCCTGCCTGAAAACCTTCCCCGGCGACGCGGCGTCGGTTATCTTTTAGACTACGCCTTCTGGGAATGGGCGCCGTTCCAAGAAGATACACTGCTCTGGCAGTGCAACCAGTGCCGCAATGTCAGCCATATCTGCGTCCACAACATTTGTCCCACCTACGGTTGTGGAGGCGAGTTGCAACCGACAACCATTGTCGAGCTAAAGCGCAATGATAATCATTACCGCAATCTGTATGAAACATTGAATCCCGCCGACATTGCCGTTGAAGAACATACGGCTCAATGGACGGCCAAAGAAGCCCGTAATATCCAGAACAAGTTTGTGCGCGGTGACGTCAACGTGCTGTCCTGCTCAACCACCTTTGAATTAGGCGTAGATGTGGGCGATTTGCAGGCGGTGATGATGCGAAATGTGCCGCCTGCCACTGCCAATTACGTCCAGCGAGCCGGTCGCGCCGGTCGGCGCACCGATTCGGCCGCTTTCGCCCTCACCTTTGCCCAACGCCGCTCCCATGATCTTGCCCATTACGAAAGACCAAAAGGGATCGTAGCCGGAAAAATTCCCACGCCTTCCGTCGCCATCCGCAACCCCAAAATCGCGCAACGGCACATGCACTCCGTTTTGATCGCCGCCTTCTTCCGATGGTGTAGGGATGAACACGGCCGTTTCCGCGAACGGCGCGAAATGCGCGTAGGGACATTCTTTACATCAATGGGCAATCTTGAAACCGGACAAGAGTTATTCCATCAATACCTTGCATTACAACCAGAAGATGTGAAGCAGGCTCTACTACGCATTGTTCCTGTCGAGTTACAGTCTGAACTAGGTGTGGAAGATTGGAATTGGTTGGCTAAACTGCGAGAGGTATTTGATTTGGCTGCACAAAAGGTATTAGATAGTTTGCAGTATTATGAGGAAAAATATCAAGAGGCAGTCCGAGAGCGAAAACGATCAGATTACCTCTTGAAAACAATTAAAACCATTTCTGATCGAGATTTGATTAACTTCTTCGGCCAACACAATGTACTACCTAAATATGGTTTTCCAGTGGATGTCGTTGATTTCATTACCGACTATGTAAATGATAATGATGTGGCGCAACAAGTAGAATTGCAGCGCGATCTACGTATGGCAATCTCTGAATTTGCCCCAGGTTCTAAACTAGTGGCGGCCAAGAAGGTTTGGACTGGCGGCGGCCTTTACTTACCAGCCCACAAGCGGTGGGAATCCTTTGCTTTCGCAATCTGTATCAATCCGTCGTGCAAAAGATTTAACTTACAAATCGGCTCCGCTCCCGTGACGCAGTGTCAATGCGGCCAAGCTCTTCCCTCGAACAAATGCAGAGTAAGCGGTATCATGATCAAACCAGAGTTTGGCTTTATAGCTGATCGTGATGTAAGTGATCCGGGGGAATCAAGGCCGCCCAGAAGTTACGCCTCACGTGTCTATTTCCAAGACTACGCTCAAGACGTGGCCGTTAATGCGCCTGAAACCGAACATCAAGAAGATGTGCGGTCCCACCCGGAATTAACCAAAGCCAATATTGCCGTCGCCACCCGCTACTCCCGCTATGGGCAACTAGTTTTGGTCAATCATGGGCCGGAGGGATGGGGTTTCCATATCTGCCCCATGTGCGGCTACGGCCATCCTATCCCGGACGCCGCCATGCAGTCGCCTGCCCCCACGCTAGGCAGTCGCCGAGGCAGAGGCCGTCAGCGGCCGCAACAGTCGCTTAAACACAAAAATCCGCGAACCGGTCGGGATTGCCCGGACGATAATCCCATGCAACGACGGTTAGGCCACTCGTTCATTACCGACGTCTTAGAAATTCGGCTAACCGGCCTGCTACCCATGCAACATCATATGCCGGTAAATCAGGACGAAAAAGACCTATGGTACACCCTGCTATATGCCTTCCTGGAGGGCGCGAGCCGGGCATTGAGCATCCGCCGCGACGATCTAAACGGCACTGCTTATTATTACCAGCCGGACATCCCGCCAGCCTTGATTTTGTATGATGACGTGCCAGGCGGAGCGGGGCACGTGCGCCGCATTAACGAAGCGTTGCCGGCAGTCTTCCAGGCCGCTTACGACCATGTGAACAGTTGCGAATGCGGCCCGGAAACCGCCTGCCATCAATGTCTTTGGAATTTCTACAACCAACCTCTCCACGAAAAGCTAGCGCGTGGTTTGGCGGTTGATTTCTTAAAGCAATCGCTGGAGCGATAAAATGGCTAAGATGTTTCCTTCCATAATCAGCCCGGATGTCGCTAGCCAGGCTGAAAAAACGCTGTACTACTTGTTCAGTAGCCATTTGCCTAACGACTACATGGTTTTCCACTCTGTCGCCTGGCAGTCGCGCAGCGAAATTTATGGCACTCGTGACGGGGAAGCTGATTTTGTCATCATTCATCCCCGTTTAGGTATTCTCGTCTTGGATGTCAAAGGCGGCGTTAATAATTATGGTGGCGAGAATGACATCTGGCTGCAAAGGGGTCACATTACTGTAAAACCTTACCACGTATAAACCAGAAATTTGGCGTTAGACTTGCTCCAGCAATTGGCGGAGGGTTTGCAGGTTTTGGGTTTCGTCAAAAATAGCGCGGGCGGGGATGGCGAAGCCGGGGATGGTGGGGCTGCGCAGAAGAGCGTCTTTTACTTTGACGGCCAGTTTATATTGCCCTTCTTCCAGCAGGTATTGCTCGACTGTTTCCGCCTCCGGGTCAACGATCCAATACTCGGTGACGCCGTGAGCGGCATAATCTTCAAACTTGATGCCGCGATCCCGTGCTTCGGTGCTTTCAGATAGGATTTCCACTGCCAGATCCGGCGCAGGAAAGCGCATCTGGTGACGTGTGAACAACCTGGCCTTCTCCACATTGAAGAAGCATACATCTGGCTCATAGTCGTTGCGGGACAGGGAAATGAGCAGCTTCTCATGCCCCACATAGCCTGACTGGCGCGAACGAACGTAGCTACCCATGAGGGTAGCTAACAACTGGCTTACTCGATCATGTTGCATTTTGACGGGTGAATGGAAGACAATCTCGCCGTTGATGAATTCGGCTTTGTCTTCATCGGTGATGGTCTGGTAAAAGTGTTCCCGCTTCCGCTGCTCGACCTTGAAAGCCTCTTGCAACTGGCGCAAATAGTGTGGGAATCGTGGTGAGTTTAAAATTGGGTCTAAAACCGTGGCCATATCGCTTGACTCCGGTGAAGGAATGAGGGATGAAGTATGATGGGTCTGACGTGGAAACATGTTGAGGTTTGTCGGTGGGCATGCCCGATCAGATAGGGAATAGACGGGAATGCGCTGTTGCTACCATGTTTCCATTATAAATCATTTGTGCGTTGGTGGCATGAAAATGTGGCGGAATGTTAGGCCAATGCCGGCATCCTCCGCTATAATCCCTCCCACATCAAACAAAGGCTCGCACCCATGACCCGACCCGACAACCGCCAACCAGACGAACTGCGCCCCATCACCTTCACCCCCGGCTACACCCGTTGGGCCGAAGGCTCCGTCCTCGCCTGCTGCGGCAACACGCAGGTGCTGTGCAACGTGACCATTGAGAACCAGCTTCCCCCCTGGCTGCGCGGCGCGAACCCCGCGCAAGGATGGCTCACGGCGGAGTACGCCATGCTGCCCCGCAGCACGCACCAACGCACGCAGCGCGAACAACGCTGGCCCAAAGGCCGCACGCAGGAGATCTCCCGCCTCATCGGGCGCAGCCTGCGCATGGCCCTTGACCTGTCACAGTTGGGCGAGCGCACGCTGATGGTGGATTGCGATGTGCTACAGGCGGACGGCGGCACGCGCACGACGGCCATCAACGGCGGTTGGGTAGCGGTGCAATTGGCGCTGCGCCCACTGGTGGCGGCGGGAACCATCCCCGAGGCTGTTTTTCGGCATCAGATTGCGGCGATCAGTGCCGGCATTTTCCAAAACACCCCCCTCCTCGACCTCGCCTACGCCGAAGACACCGCCGCCGACGTAGACATCAACCTCGTCATGACCGGCGGCGGCCACATCATCGAAATCCAGGGAACCGCCGAACACGCCCCCATCCTCCGCCCCGACCTGGATCGCCTCCTCGACCTCGCCGCCCGTGGCATCACCCAAATCCTCCCCCGCCAACGCCGTGCCCTCAACCCATCCTAACGCCCCGTTTCCCGTTCCCCGTTCCCCGTTTTCCGTTGATGATTGCCCATGCCAAACTCACCATTTCACGCCGAAGCAACCGCCCTGTTTCCCGAACTCGTGCGCCTGCGCCGCGACTTCCACCGCCACCCGGAGGTGGGCTTTCAAGAACGCCGCACCGCCGCCATCATCGCCCGCGCCTTGCAAGAATATGGCCTGGTCGTGCGACAAGGCGTCGGCGAGACGGGCGTGGTCGGCCTGCTGGAAGGGGCGCGCCCCGGCCCCACGGTGCTGCTGCGCTTTGACATGGACGCGCTCCCCATTCAGGAGGAAAACGAGGTCGATTATGCCTCGCAAAACGAGGGCGTGATGCACGCCTGCGGCCACGATGGGCACATGGCCATGGGGTTGGCGTTGGTGCGACTGTTCGCCCATCGTCGGGAGCAAATGGCGGGGCGGCTGAAGTTTATCTTTCAGCCGGGCGAGGAAGGGCGCGGCGGGGCGCTGGCGATGATTGCCGATGGCGTGCTGGATAATCCGCGCGCGGACGTGGCCTTTGCCATGCACCTGTGGAACACGCTGCCGCTGGGTCGGGTGCGCGTGATTGAGGGACCCTGTATGGCGGCGTCCAGCACGTTCACGCTCACCATCAAAGGGAAGGGGGGGCATGGAGCCGCACCGCACCAGTCGATTGACCCGGTGCTGGCCGGTGCGCACATTGTGGCCGGCATGCAGTCCATTGTCAGCCGCAGCGTGGACCCGTTGGAGTCGGTGGTGGTGACGGTGGGGCAGTTTACTGCCGGCACAACCTTCAACGTCATCCCCGATCAGGCCATCCTCAAAGGAACCGTGCGCAGCTACGAACACGAAATGCACCACATGGTCTACCGCCGCATCCTGGAAATGGCCCAATACATGGCCGCCGCCTTCCGCTGCACCGCCCACATGGAAACCATCGCCATCGTCCCCGCCGTCGTCAACGCCCCGGAACCCACCGCCATCGTGCGCGCCGCCGCCGCCAGCCTCGTCGGCACGGCCAACGTCGTCGGTGGGCGCAGCATGGCCTCCGAGGACATGGGCCTCTTTCTGGAAGAGATTCCCGGCTGCTACTTCTTTGTCGGTTCCATGAACGAAGAGCAAGGGTATCACTACCCCCATCACCACCCCCGCTTCGATTTTGACGAACGGGCAATGATCACCGGCGTAGCCACGATGGCCGCCGCCGCCGCCGCCTACGTACTCGCGGAAAATCCGGAGATCTTCCCGGAAGCCTGATTCCCAACCGAACACCTCTCCGACAACTTCCGGGAAGATGGCGTCACACACCACGTCCCATCCGATTCCCATACGTTACTCATTTCTTCCTATACCACCAGGGGCGGGGATGTGATAAAGTTGACGCATGTCATCTTCAGCATTGCGGACTACGGACTCCCCTCAAGAAACACAATTCCCAAACCTGAACGTTGTCTGCCTGGCGGGCGGGGTCGGCGGCGCCAAACTGGCGCACGGCCTGGCGCGCGTTTTGCCCGCCGCGCAGTTGACCATCATTGGCAATACGGGTGACGATTTCCGCCACTGTGGCCTGACGATTTGCCCCGACCTGGATACGGTGATGTATACGCTGGCGGGCGTGGCCAATGCGGAGACGGGGTGGGGGCGTGGCGGCGAAAGTTGGACGGCGTTTACGGAGATGGGGCGGCTGGGCGGCGCGGATTGGTTCCGCCTGGGCGACCTGGACCTGGCCGCACACCTGACGCGCGCCCACTTGCTGGAGCAGGGCAAGACGTTGACGGCGGCCACGGCGCACCTGTGCGCCCATTTGGGGGTACTGCCCCCACTTTTGCCGATGAGCGACGCGCCCGCGCCGACGCAGGTGGCGACGGATGAAGGGGTGCTGGCTTTTCAGGAGTGGTTTGTGCATCGTCGCTGGCAACCGCGCGTGCGGCAGGTTGTGCTGCCGGAGGATGTGAAGGCGACGCCCCAGGTGATGCGGGCGCTGTCCCGCGCCGATGTGGTGATTATCGCGCCGTCGAACCCGTTTGTGAGCATTGACCCTATTTTGAATGTGTATCCGATTCGGGAGATGGTGGCGGATTTGCCGGCATTGGTGGCCGCCGTGAGTCCGATTATTGCCGGCATTGCCGTCAAAGGACCCGCCGCCAAAATGATGCAGGAAATGGGGCTGCCCAACAGCGCCGCCGCCATCGCCGATTACTACGCCGACCTCGTGGATTTGTTCGTTTATGATGAGCAAGATGCCGGCATTACCCTCACCCACAACCCCCACCACCTTTGCACCAACACCATCATGCGCAACACCCACGACCGCGAACGCCTGGCGCGGGAAATCCTCAACGCCGTCGTAGACCACCTGGCTGCATGAATTGTCAAGGGGTGTGTTTCAAGTGAGTTGAGCGTGTAAGCGTCTGTAGGACAATTCGCCGAATTGTCCTGTTGTGGCACAGGACAATTTAGCAAATTGTCCTACGTCTGCTCCAACTGAAATGAAACGCACCCATTGTCAAGTTGGTGAATCATCAACCTTAAAAATCTCTTTAAGGTTGACTCTACTGAAAAAAGGCCAAAAACCGGGTTTTTGCACATGAACCACTCTGGTAATTTCAGCCGGACAATCAAAAAACCCGGTTTTTTCAGTGAACTCAAGGTTGGACACCCAATTAACCATTCACCCATTAATCATTCCTCCACCCTTTTCCAAAAGGACTCCCATGAGCATCTGGGCCATTATTCCCGTCAAGCCGCTGCGCGACAGCAAAAGTCGCCTGGCGCGCGTCCTCACGCCCGACCAGCGGGCGGAACTAACCAGCGAACTGCTGCTGCGCACGTTGCAAGCCATCAAATCTTCGCAGCAAATCTACCGCACCCTGGTCATCAGCCGCGACCCGGCCGTTCTAAAACTGGCGCGCCACGAGGGAGCCTACACCTACAACGAGGGCGACCGCCACGGGCTAAACGAAGCGGTGACACGCGCAGCAGGCGTCACCGCGGCGCGACATGCCGGCAGCATCCTGATTTTGCCGGCAGATCTCCCCTACATCACCGCCGAAGACATCAGCCTCCTTGTCCTTTCCCTGCCCGAAGTCGGGTCTGAACCCGTGACCATTATCTGCCCGGACCACGAATACGACGGAACCAACGCCCTTCTCCTCTCGCCGCCGCTGGAATTCACCTTTCATTACGGCGTGGGCAGCTTCCACAAACATCAAGACGAAGCCCACAAACGACAACGGCGCCTCGTCACGGTGGCGCTGCCCGGTATCCAATTCGATGTGGATACGGAAGAAGATTGGACGGCCTATCAGGTCATTGAGCGTCACCCGCTGCCGTCGAATGTCCCCCTGCCTTTTCCTTGATAACCTCGCGCGCGCATTGCCTCTCCATTGCGCCGTTTGCCCATTCGCGGAATTGCCCAAACCACTGCGCCTTGCCTCATGATGTGGTACAAATATGTGCCGCCGTGGAGTAGCCGCGGCGTTTTACCTTTCACGTGAGGGCAAGCACGAATCAACCATGACGCAATCTTTCATTCGCATCTCTGACCTGACGCAAGCCTCCCCCACACACCCCACTTACCTGGCTATTGGCGTTTTCGATGGCGTTCATCGCGGCCACCAGGCGCTGCTGGGGCGCATGGTGGCGCAGGCGCGGCACGATGGCGCGCGCGCCGCCGTGATGACGTTCTTCCCCCATCCTATCGTGGTCATTCGGGGGACGAAGGGGCGTATTTACCTGACGCCGCTGGAGGATCGGGTGTCGCTGCTGGCCCGGCTGGGCCTCGACCTGATTATCACCCAACCATTTAATGACGACGTGCGACATACGCGGGCGGCGGTTTTTGTGGACCGCTTGCGCGAGAAGCTGGATATGCGCCAGTTGTGGGGGGGCAGTTTTTCCCTGGGGTATCAGCGCGAGGGCAACAGCGAATACCTGGGCCAGTTGGGGGCGGAAAAGGGTTTTGTTGTGCGGGAGGTGACTGATCTGCTGCTGCTCAATGGCAAACGAGTCAGCAGCAGCCGCACGCGCCAAAGTCTGAGCGCGGGGGACGTGCAAGATGCGGCTGAATGTCTGGGGCGTCCCTATCGCGTCAGCGGCCTGGTGACGACGGGACAAAAGCGGGGGCGGACGATTGGGTTCCCCACGGCAAATCTGGCTGTGTGGGAGGAACAACTGTTGCCGGCAAATGGCGTCTACGCCACCTACGCCTGGATCAATGGTCGGCGCCATGTGGCCGCCACCAACGTGGGCGTGCGTCCGACCGTGGACGGTTCCCACCTGGTCGTCGAAACGCACATCCTCGATTTTCGCGGCGACCTCTATGGGCAAGAAATCACGCTGGATTTTATGGCCCACATCCGCCCGGAGCAGAAGTTCGCCAGTGTGGATGCGCTGGTGGCCCAAATTCGCGCCGACGTGGCCCAGGTACGGGATTTGCTGCCGGCATACGACTCTATTCTGGCGCGGATGTCATGAATCTGGGGGAGAAGCGGGGGACGTTTTGCCGCTTCCATCCGGTGTCTCCGGCTGCGTGGGGGGCCAGAGGAGGTAGCTGGTGAGTGTGCCCATCATGCCGGCAAGAAAGATGCCGCCGGCCCATAGGTGTATGGTCCAGGCGACGCCGCCGGTGAGGAAGAGGGTGAGGAAGTAGGCGGCGTAGAGAAATGCCGGCACGACAAAAGCAAACCAGCGCGTACGTCTGCTCACCACCCGCCCCGGTTGCCAATACTCGTTCAGCACATCCGCCACGATGCCGCCCAACGTCATCACCGGAATAAAACGATATTCGTCCGTGATCACGGCCATGCCCGTGAAAACGAGCGTGAAGATCAATGTGAAACTGCCCATGGGCAACTGCCAGCGGCGCAGGACAAAGAGGATGAAGCCCGTGAGCAGGCTGGCTTGCAGCAGAATCGCCCCAATACCCAGTTCCTCCCCCGCGCCCGCGGCCATTTGCGGGTAGGCCATGGTGAAAACGTTGGTGAAAAAGGTGAGGAAGGTGAGCAGGGCCAGCGTGTACGCCAGCGCCAGCAGCAGCGGAAGTGGCGGATCGGGCACGACCTGTGCCCGTCGCCACGCCGCGCGCACCGGTCCGGTCACGATGAGCAGCAAGCCGATCATGAGGAGCAGGTGGGTGGGGCTGTACATGGCTTCCAGGTTGGCTTCCACGCCAAACAGGGTATGCCAGACCATGTCGCCGAGGCCGCCAAGCGCGAAGAGTCCCAATCCGGCAAGGGTTAATTCGTAGCCGGGAGGGAGCAGTCCCCAACCCTGGTAGCCGCGCCGCCGATTGTTGGTCCAGGTGATGCCGGCAAAAACCACCGCTGCCACAAATCCTGAATACAAGAATGCGTGCCAGATCGTAAAAAACGTCTCATCCGTGCGTCCGTGGCTGTGCGCCCACCCATCGGTGAACGCGCCCAGGAGAATCCAGCCACACAAAGCGACAAAAATGGCATCAAAACGCACGTCATCCACCCAACGCCCCTGCGCCTCATACCTCATACCTCATACCTCAAATACTTGTTCATCCAGCGGACAATGTGTCGCAAGCGAGCCACCCGCCGGTCGGTACGTCCGGCGCGGGAGAGGCCGTGCGATTCGCCCGGAAACAGCACCAACTCGCTATCCACGCCCAGTTTGCGCAGAGCCACGTAAAGCTGCTCGCCCTGCTCCTGGTTACAGCGATAGTCATTTTGGCTGTGGATAACCAGCGTCGGTGTCTTTGCCCCGCCGATATAGCGCATGGGCGATTGCCGCCAATAGTTCTCCACATTTTCCCACGGGGTTTCCTGGCCCAAGGCCTGCGTCCAACCCCAGTTGAAGTCGCTGGAACCCCACATACTGATGAAGTTGCTCACCACCCGCTGCGCCACGGCGGCCTTGAAGCGGTGGCTGCGCCCGACGATCATGCCCGTCATGTAGCCGCCATAGCTGCCGCCCGTGACCCCCATGCGGTCTACGTCAATGTACGGCTGCTGCGTCATGTAGTCCGCCCAGGCCATCACGTCCGCGAAATCAATCGTGCCCCAGTTGTTGTAGATAGCGCCACAGTGGTCGTCGCCATACCCCTGGCTGCCACGCGGGTTGGAGAAATAGACGACATACCCCTGCGCCGCCAGCAGGAAAAATTCGTTCATGAAGGAGTAGCCATATTGCATCTGTGGCCCGCCATGAATTTCCAGGATGGACGGGTACGACTGGTTGGCGTCAAATCCGGGCGGCGTCAAAATCCACCCCTGTATTTTTCGCGGCGCGTGCGGGTCGTGCGCGCCGCCGTCAAACCACACTTCGCTGATTTGCCCCAGGTCGATCTCGTCCAGCCAGGCGTTGTGCCGCGTTAACCGGCGCGCCGCGCCATCCGCCAGGCTTTGCGCCCAAATCTGGCCGGGATCGGTGAGGTCCGTCTGGAAGTAGGCCACGGTGTCGTTTTTCTGGTCCAGACTGAAGTAACCGACCGCCCCGCCGGGGACGACGGTGGTCAGTTGGGGTTCGTCGTCGGCCAGGGAGAGGGCCATGAGGGGTTGTTTGCCGTGGCGCGCGACCTGGAAGTATATGGTCTGGCTGTCGGCGGACCAGGTGGGGCGCATCAGCGAGAGGGCGGCCACGTCGCCGAGGGTGCTGCTGGAGATGTGGATGTCGAAATGAGCGGTGAGGTTGCGTGCCGTTCCGCCGGCGGCGGGCACGACGTAGAGGCAGGTGTTTTGCCACCAGTTGCCGGAACTGCGCCGCCCCAGGTAGGCGATGGATTGTCCATCGGGGGACCAACTGGGCATATATTTTTGAAAGGCGTGATTGGTCTCAATGCGAGTGAAGGCGTTGTCAGCCGCCGCGGGCATCACATACAGCTCGTCCGCGTCCAGCTCAAAATCCGGGTCTTCGCTGCGATTGGAGACAAACAAGATCTGCCGGCCATCCGGCGACCACGTTGCATCCGTCTCGTCATAATCCCCATCCGTCAACTGTGCCGCCTCTCCCGAAGCCACATCAACCGTCCAGATGTGCCACCGCTCCTTTGGCAAATACCCCAGGCCATCCCCCTTGAAGAACACGCGCGTGATGTGCCGCTCTACCATGCCCAGTTCCTTCTTTTGCGGGTCTGCCTCGCGGTCAATTTCCTCCTCGTCTTTCTTGCGGAAGCCCATCAGCAGCGTGCGGCCATCGGGCGACCATTCAAAACCGCCAAACGTGCCTTTCAAATCCGTTAACTTGCGCGCCTCGCCCCCCGCCAGGGGAATGAGGTAAATCTGCGCTTGCTTCTCATCATCACGATTTGATGTAAAGGCGATATGCCGGCCATCCGGCGACCAGAGGGGCTGGCCATCATTCTGGTCGCCAAACGTAAACTGGCGCGCGTCGGCAAATTGACGCGCGTCAATTTGATGACGCGCGTCATTTTGATGACGCGCGTCATCTTCATTTGTGGCCGCCACCCATAAATTGGCATACTTCTTTTCCGTTTTCGCGTCCACCCGCTGCACCACGTACACGACGTGCTGCCCGTCCGGGGAAATCTCGCCGCCTGATACGACTTCATACTTGTACAGGTCGTCGGCTGTCAACAGCCGTTTGTCTTCACTCATTAAAGCCTCCAGGAATTGGGTTAGGTGTTTTCCGAATCATAGCCCGATCATGCTCCTTCCGCCATAGGCTACCAGCGGGAATCGAATAGGCTGTTGGAAACCTCGCTGTTTATGTTATGATATTGAATCAAAACTATTCTCTGGTTTGCCATTCGTAACCGATGAATTTTCAAACCACATCCTATTTCAGGTACATGAAACTGAGACCAGATCGTGCTATCATCAAAGATGAATGGATAGCCTACGTACTCATGCAGCCTGTTCGAGAAGAAGTTCCATCTGATGGTCGTATTCGGCGATGGGCAAGAATCGAAGAAGCCGGTAATCGCTATCTGCGTGTCATTCTTCTTGCTGATGGGGAAACGGTCCACAACGCTTTTTTTGACCGGCGCTTTCACGAGGAATCGTCATGAAAATTAGATACTTCGCGGAAACGGATACGCTCTACATAGAGCTTAGCAGCAAAAATGTAGCGGAAAGTATTGATTTGAACGCAAACACAATCATTGATTTGGATGGTGATGGCAGTGTCGTCGCTATTACGCTGGAACATGCGCAACAGCAAGCGAACATTCTTGAGTTTACTATTGAGCCAATAGCTGTGGGACAACCACCAGAGATGGTCTATCAGCCATCCTGACCGTCCAATTTCCTGCTGGACTCTGGCGTTTTGGGAGTGGCGGCTTAAGTCGGCCCACATATGGGAGTTGCTCCGGCTAAAGCCACGACGCCGACCACCGTATGTGGATTTCGCCGGCGCGCGTTCTTAAACGGCGGTGGCAATGGCCGTGCAGAGGAGGACGGCGGCGGCGCAGGCCAGATTCAGGCGCAGGAACAGGATTTCCTGGCGGGTCAGTTTTTCCTGCTCGGCGGCGGCCATTTGCGGCTTCTTTTGCGCCAGCAGCACCATGCGCGACATGGCCGGCTGCAATCGAAACTGCATGTAGGCGGCAATTACCACCATCAGCGCGAAAGCAATGTGCTTCACCAAAATCGCCTGCGCCCACACGCTATCCACCTTCAGGAAACCGTGATAGTTGGGGTCGTTCGTCATCTGCACAAACCCCGTCACCAGCAGCAACGCCAGGCTGGCATTCGCCCACGGCAGGAAACGCGCCTGGAGTTGGAACCATTGGTTGGCCTCCAGCGTGCGCCGCCGCAGCGCAGGCCAGGCGACGAAGGCCATCAAAGCCATGCCGCCCAGCCAGATGACGGTTGCCAGCAGGTGAATCCAGTATGAGGCAGCTAAAATCCAGAAGTTCATAACGATCAACAGTCAACGAAAAACTGAAAACGGGAAACGGAACGCTCGCCACTCGCCACTCGCCCGTCCCCACTATTTAGGCATCTCTTTCAAGGCTTCGTAGGCGAGGCGGGGGGTGCCGTCGGGGAGGACGATGGCCCACCAGTATTCTTCGTTGGCCTCAGGCGTCCAGTGGTATTCGGCGATGTAGATGGTCGTCATCAGGCCAATCCAGGGCTGCCAGTTGGCTTTGGCGTACTGGTAGGCGCGCACGAGGTAGTCGGCCTGGGTGGCTTCGTCTACGGCAAACCAGGCGTAGTCGGGGCGGATGGGGTCGAGTGTCCATCCCATTTCCAGTATGGCGACTTGTTTGCCGGCATCTCCGTTACCAACCATGATCGCGCGCATATCCTCCACCCGGCGGAAAACGAAGAAACGATGCCCATAAACTTGCTCCCCCTCCGCCGGCGAGACCTCCGGGGCCGCCTTGTAGCCGGGGGCGTTCACGCCCAACACGTCGAAGTAAGGAGCCGCGCCCGCATCGTACATACCTTGCAGGAAGTCGGTGTCCGGCATGGCGATTGGGGGTTCGGTTCCCGTGGGGGCCATGCCGGCAGAGATCACAATCGCCTGCGGATCAACCGCCTTAATGGCCTCGTAACACCCACGCAGCAGAGCCGTGTATGCCGCCGGGTCGGGCGACTGATTCCCCCACTCGCGGCTGAGATTCGGCTCATTCCACACCTGATAAGCGGCAATGCGCCCGCGATAACGGTCGGCCAACGTGCCGCAAAAGTCGGCGAAATCTTGCAAATTGGCGGGCGGCATGTTCTCCATCGGCGGTGTACCAGGCGGCTGCGCCCAAAACGGCTGGCGATCAATGCGCACCAGCAGCTTCAAGCCCGCGTCCTGCACCGCCTGCACGATGTAATCGGGCCGCCACCAATCGTACTGACCCTTTTCTATGGTTTCAATGTCCCGCCAGGCGAATGTCTGCTTCACCCAGCCGAAACCCATGTCCTGGACGAGTTGCAGGTCGCGCAGCGCGGTGTCCGGTTTCCACCACAAAAACGCCTGCACGCCGTATTCGGGCGAGTCAAAATAGCGGTGTGTGATGGCCGGAGGGGTGGCCGTGGCCTCTGCCGCAAGCGTGGGTGTGGGCGATTGTTCGGGATGGTTGGGGATGGTGGATGCCGGCATTTCCCTACCGCTGTTGGGGCGACAACCTGCCAGCCCCAACAGCAGCAGCGCGACGACCGCCAGCGTCCCTGGCGGGCGGCGATCTCGTTGAGGCGGATGAGCCTCTGAGATCAAGGAACCTTCTCCATGTCGGCGACGGCCCCAAAGGCGGGACGTGGCGCGCCGATGGTGTCTACGATGCTATAGGGCACGGGATCATCCGTGGGGCCGTTGCCTTTGTTGCCGAAGTCAAAGTTGAAGAGGAAGGCCAGCCAGACATCACCGGAGTCGTGCATCTGCTGGAACGCCTGCACGATGTAGTCCGCCTGCTCTTGCAGCGTGTTATCGTTGACGAATTCGAAGCCCGCCGGATAGCTATCGTACCCTTCGCTGCTGCCCCAGCCAAACTCCGTCACGCACAATTTCTTGTTCGGGTCGTACTGGCGAATCCGCTCCAGGTAGCCGTCCAGCGTGGTCTGGAAGCTCCAGAGGTGGTAGGGATTGTCAAAGGGGCCGCGGAAGGTGGCGGTGGCCGCTTCCGGCAGGCTGCCGGTCTGGTCATAGGCGACGTTGGGGGGGATGTTGTAGCCGTTGTGGTGCGCGCCCACGCAGTCGGCGTAGTCCAGCGCGCCGGCGGCCAACATGCGGTCCATGTACTCAAAGTCGTCGGCCCAGCGGACCCAGTCGCCCGGCCCCGTGGGGGAGAGCGCGCCGCTGATGACGATGACGTTGGGGTCGATGTCTTTGATGGCCTGATAGGTGCGGGCGAGGAAGTCAACGTAATCTTCGGGGCTGATGCCGTTGGCGGTGGCCCATTCGCGGTCCAGGTTTTGCTCGTTCCACACTTCGATGGCCTGGACTTTGCCGGCATATCGCGCCACCAACGCGCTCACGAAATCCACGTACACATTGAAATCATCCGGCGGCCCGTCGATATTGTTCGCGCTGCGCGTCCACGCCGGAGCCGTCACCACGCTAAACATCAGATTTAGCCCATGTTTGTTGGCCTCATCCACGATGCCGTCATAATGGAACCAATCCTGCGCCTCTGGCGACGGCTGCACCAACGCCCATTGAAACTGCACCTTCACCCAATCCATGCGCAATTGATTGGCAATCACCTCCATGGTTAGCGCCGGGTCGCCCACCGTGGCGTGCGACTGAATGCCATAGCCAAACCGGTCCGCCGGCCAGGGGTACACCGGTTGCGGTCCTGTTTCCTCGTTGGGAGCGGTCACGGGAGCGGCGGGGGCATTACCACCTGTATCAGGTTCCGCCGCACCGGTGGGGTCTGTTTCGACGCTCATCGCCGGAGGTGGCAGTGTAGCCGCCGCTTGCAGCGCCGACGCCTCTTGCAAAGCTGCGGTGGGTTCCACCTCCGTGCTATCCGTGGGCGTCGTGGTTGAGCCGCCGCAGGCCGCCAGGACCAGCGCCATGAACAAGAGGGTGAAGAGAATCGTGCGTTTTTTCATGCTTCCTCGCGGATGTGAATGACGAATGACGAAAAGGGAGCGAGTTCTTCAGACGAGTTAGAAACTGGCCTTACTCCCTACTGGGGTTAATGAAAAGGAAACGTGAAACGTACTTGCCGCGCACGTTTCACGTTTCTAGCCGGGGAAACCGGTAACAATCTCTGTTGCCGACAGGCGCAGGCAGTATGCGCTATGCCCCCTTTTGGTAGTTAGCGCGATCCCATGATATTGGCTAACAAATCACATGATGGGCAACTGCCGTTGGGCCGAATCATGGCGTAACCGGCCTGGGGATCATCGGAATAATAGGTGAAGTCCACGTTGAAGATGATCGCCAGGCGGACTTTGCCGCTGTTGGCGGCCAGGCTGACGGCTTCCGCTAACCATTGCGCGTGCTGCCCTACCGTGGTGTTGCCGGCCCAACTAAAGCGTGTTGGCACGCCGCCGAAGTCTTCGCCAGAGAGGAACCCGAGTTCCGTGAAACAAACGGGGCGTGCGCCGCCAAAGGAGTTGTAGTACAGGTCCATCGTGGGCTGGAAGTACCAACTGTAGTGGCTGGAATTGGCGGGATGGCCGGAGGAGACGGTGGGGGACGTGGCTCCGGCGTTGAAGTGAACGCCCACGCAATCCATGTAACTGGCGGCGCCGGCGGCGGCCATGCCGGCAAGATAGGCGTTGTCGTCGCACCCATTCGTGCCGCAGCCGCCGCCGAAGTATCCCGTAGGCGCGGGCGCGCCGCTGATGACCATTACGCGCGAATTGGCCGATTTGATGGCGTTGTACGCGGGGGCCAGCATGTTGCGCACGTAGGAGCCGGGATCGATTTGTCCCGCCGGCCACTCGAAGTCAATGTTCATCTCGTTCCAGATTTCAATCGCATCTGGCCCCAAAGCGGCCACGCCGCGGAGGAACTCCACGTAGCCGTTGAAGTCGATGCTGCTGGGGTAGGTGCTGGAACCGGGGATACTTAACAGGACCTTAAAGCCATTGGCGTGCGCGCTGTCAATCTGGCCCTGCACGGAGCTGGGGCTGTCGCCAGGCCCCCATTTGTGCTGGAACTTGACCCAGGTCATCCCGGAGTAGTTCATCTGCGCCGGATGAGCCAGAGAGTGCGTTTGCCCGCCCAATTCAAAGCTGCCACCACCCGCCGGGGCAATCACCGGCGCGGGCGCGGGTGCGGGTGCGCCCCCGCCGCCACCGCCGCCGGCAGCCACGGCAGGCGGCGCCACTTCAACGACCGCCAATGTCGCCGGATCACCCGTGATGGTTAGCAACTGCGCGAATATCCAGCCATCCTTCTCCGGATCATCTGGTAGCTCAATTTGCACCCAATCTGTGCGCGCGTTTCGTCCGATCAGGCGAACGCGCGTGCCCGGCTCCAGCCCGGCAACAACGCCGTAGCCCAATCCTGGTCCAGACCGCACATTGGAGCCGGTATTAACCGTCGCCGTCACATCGCCACCCGTCGCTTCAGGCTGCGTTTCCGGCGCTGCCGCGATGGGGGTTTCTTCTACAGCGGGTTCTTCGGCCACCGGTTCCGGCACGTTCACGGCCAGCGAACCCAGGGAGGCGACGCTGCTGCCCTGGGCAAAGTCCGCCTTGATGGTGTATGCGCCGGGTGTCTCCGGTGCTTGCCATTGGAAGGAGAGGGATTCGCCGTTGACGTTTTCCAGAACGCCCTCTTCACTATTGAGGACGGTCCAGACGATGGCGGCGCCTTGTGGGGCGGGCGCTTCGCCTTGCCCCAGGTAGCTGCGGAGGGCGGCGGCGCTGTCGGCCCCGATTTCCGGATCACCCGCCTGCCGCAGCGCCACGCCGCGCAGGTGATATTTCTGGGCAAAGCGAAGGCGATGGTTCAACGCCGCTTCATTGCCCAGCCAGACGGTATGGGCAGCCCCGTTTTCTTCGTAGCTGTATTTGTAGGCCACGCTGTTGCCGTCCCATTCCAGAGGGGTGGCGGAGCCGGAAAGGGCGACTTCGATGGTTTCGCCGGGGGCGGCTTCTTCGCCGCCCTGAACGAAGTTGAGCGCGCCGAAGTTGACGAGGGCTGCGTCGCCGGAAAGTTCGCGGAAGGCTTCGCCCACGGCGTCAACGGCGCTGGCGCTGGCGAGGAGGGTGAGCTTGTTACGGTCTATCTGGCGCACGGCGTCGGCGAGGATTTGGTCGGCGGGGCCGGCGTCGGCGTATTGGCCGGGATCAAGAGGCATTTGCAAGTAGACGACGTTGGCGAGACGCCCCAGGGCGACCCAATCTTGCCCGCCGGTGTCCCATGCGCCGCTGGCGAGGAGGGTGGGGGCGTTGAGGGTGAGGATGAGGTTGGCGTTTTGAGCCTGGAGGGCGGCGGCGAGGTTGGCGACGAAGGTGGTGTAGGCGTCTTTTTGTTCGGCGGGGATGCCCTGGTAGTCGAGGTGAATGCCGGCATATCCGCCACTCCCCACGCGACTCACCAAATCATTAATCTGCGCCGTCTGCGCCGCTTCATCAGAAAGCAGACTGGATAGGCTCGCCTGGTCAATCACCGCCTGGTAGTTGGTGACGTGGAGCCACTGACGATAGCCGCCCGCGGGGAATGTTCCCAGTTCGCCGTTGAGCGTGCCGGCATCTCCCAACACCAACGTCCCCACACTCAGATCCGTCACCAGCGGCAGCGCATCCGCCGCCAGCATCTGGTCCGCCGCCGCCTCCGCCCCCACCGCCGGCACGGTCGGCGCGGCCACTTGCATCAAGGCCATCACACTCGGCAGCGGTCCGGGCAGAGAGACAAGCTGATTGTTGGCCGTGTCCAGGCGGCTGGGCATAAACACCCAGGCGCTGCCGTTCCAGCCGTAAGCGTCCAGCGTCTCCAGAGGGGCCGCGTCCGCCTGTGGCGTCAGCGCCGCCGAACCGCTGGCCGACGCGCTGCCGTCGATGGTGAAAACCTGGCCGGTAGGGGTGAGGGCGGCGGGTAGGTTGGCGATGGCGGCCTGGTAAGCTTCACCGGCGCTGCCCGCCAGGAAGTCCGCCGCCGCATACCCCATGACGCTGACGCCGCTGGGGTCGGCGACGTCCAGGGAAATCAGCCCGGGGAGGGACAGGGTTTCCGCCGGGGCCTGGGTGGCGCTGGGGCTGGCGTTGTCCGCGCCGAGGCCCAATCGCTGCCCCAGGGAGATGGGAGGCAGGAATAATCCCGCAATGATCAGGATGACGACGACGAGAATGCCGGCAACCAGTAAACCGGTAGAGGATTTGCCGGCGGTTGCCGACGCATCGGGTGGAGGAGCATTGCCAGATTCGATTGATTGGCGCGCATCCTGCACGGGACGTTCTTCTTCCATCATTCAATTACCTCTCTACTTCCAGGGTGACAGAGACGGGAGCCGTCTTTCGGACTGCTTCCGTCAAGGCCGGGCGTGACGCCTGCTTGTTCGCGGTTGGGAAACATAGAAATGGCGGCCAGATTAGCGCCGCCATGCTGCCTGATTACTCAGGGTAAAACGCGGACATTCTAGCACACGGGTATACCGTTGCCAACCCTGCGCGGGTGGTGCTGGCCGCAATATGAGCGGCGCGTGAGGGAGACGGAGGGGAATAGGGTGGGAGTTGGTGGTTGGTGGTTGGTGGTTGGTAGTTGTTGGTTGTTCGTGGGGGGGTGGGTATGATAGGCGGCAACTGAAAACTGTCAACTACAAGCTGTCAACTGAACACTCTCAACTACTCCCTAAGGAGACTCCCGTGTTATTTGAGCATTATCAATTTGCCGGCAGGCGCTCGAACGTGATCGCGCGCGCGGGGGTGGTGGCGACGAGCCAGCCGTTGGCGGCGCAGGCGGGGCTGGCGGTGCTGTGCGCGGGCGGCAACGCGGTGGATGCGGCGCTGGCGACCGTGGCCGCGTTGTGCGTGGTGGAGCCGTGTTCCACGGGCGTGGGGGGGGATGCGTTCGCCCTCATCTGGCAGGCGAATGAACGACGTCTGTATGGCCTGAACGCCAGCGGGCCGGCGCCGGCGGGGCTACGGGCGGATTGGGTGCGGGGGTTGGGGTATGCGGAAATGCCGGCATTCGGTCCCATTCCCGTCACAGTCCCCGGCGCGGTGCGCGGCTGGCAGGCCGCGCTTGACCGCTTTGGTTCCTGGCCCCTGGACCGCATTCTGACGCAGGCGATTACCTATGCGGAAGAAGGGTTTCCCGTGAGTCAACGAATTGCCGGCAGTTGGTCGCGCTCCACGGAAAAAATGAGCCAACACCCCGATTCGCGGCGTGTCTGGCTCCCCGGCGGGCGCGCCCCCCGCGCCGGCGAACTGTTCCGCAACCCGGAATTTGCCCGGACCCTGCGCACGCTGGCCGCCGAAGGCCCGGACGCCTTCTACCTCGGCGACATCGGGCGGCAAATCGCCGCCTGCGTGCAGGAAGCGGGCGGCGTTCTCACGCAGGACGACCTGGCCGCCTACCGGCCAGAATGGGTCACGCCCCTCAGCCTCCCCTACCGCGACGGCTACGTCTTCCACGAAATCCCCCCCAACGGCCAGGGACTCACCGCCCTCATCGCCCTGAACATCGCCCGCGGCTTCGACCTGCGCCGTATGCGCTACGGTTCTGCCGACTACTACCACTTGCTGATGGAGGCCATCAAACTGGCCTTTGCCGACGCCCACGCCTTCATCGCCGACCCGCGCCAGGCGCGCGTGCCCATCTCCGGCCTGCTCAGCGACGCCTACGCCGCCGCGCGCCGCGCCCTCATTCGCCCCGATGCGGCGCTGGAGCCGTTTCCCGGTCAGCCCGATCATCATGGCGATACCGTCTACCTCACCGTGGCCGACCGCGAGGGCAACATGGTCAGTTGGATCCAGAGCCTGTACATGGGGTTTGGCAGCGGCCTGACGGCGGGGACGACGGGCGTGCAGTTGCAGAACCGGGGCGCGAATTTCAGCCTGGAACCAGGCCATCCCAACGAAGCGGCCCCCGGCAAACGCCCCTATCACACCATCATTCCCGGCTTTATCACCAAAGACGATCAGGCGTGGAGCAGTTTCGGCGTGATGGGGGGCTTTATGCAGCCGCAGGGGCATTTGCAGGTGGGGGTGAATCTGATTGACTTTGACATGGACCCGCAGTCGGCGTTGGACGCGCCCCGTTTTCAGTGGATGGCCGGGCGCGCGTTTGGGCTGGAGCCGACGATTTCGGCGGCGGCGCGGGCGGAACTGGCGGCGCGCGGGCACGAAATCCGGGTGGATATGCCGCCGTTGTTTTATGGTGGGGGGCAGGTGATTGTGCGGGATGAGGAGACGGGGGTGTATTATGCCGGCAGCGAACCCCGGAACGACGGCGCGGCAGTTGGCTATTGAATTTTTGCAAACCGCCGCGCACTTGTTATAATTTTCGACGCACATTTGCTGGCGCACCGCAAATGCCGGCCCCGGAGAGGTCGCATAGTTGGTCTAGTGCGCACGATTGGAAATCGTGTACGGTGAAAGCCGTCGCGGGTTCGAATCCCGCCCTCTCCGCCATCGTTATTGCGCGACATCGTTGGTGACGTACCGGCTGCCGCGCAGCCTCCCAATATAGCGCACACAAAACAGCCTCTTGCGTCAAGCGCAAGAGGCTGTTTTGCTTTTCCGGTGTGATTGGTCAATGCCAACCAGTTCTTTATAGAAGGTGTCCGATACACTTCCCCCGGTCCGCCCGACATGGAGCCGGTGATCATCGCGCTGGATAACCCAATGTGGATTGATCGCGCGGCACCCTAATCCATCAGACACTCGACGAAGCGCCTGAATCCCTATAACATTCTCCTTCTCCGGTGTGTCTTAAGCAGTTTGTGCTGACTTATGAGGGCCGTCGGTTGCGTGACGTGATTGCCGGCCCTCTGATGCTTCAAGCCGTGTTTTCTCCGACGCCTGTAACGGGTCACTTAACGAATAGAGGTTCAAATGGCATCAACGAGACGAATTGACAAAGAAACCCTGACGAATCGCAGCTTTTACGAGCTAATTCTCTATGCTGTCGTCCTCGGCGCGATCGTGGGGGTGGCTACGGCCATTTTCCTTCTCGTCGAACATTGGCTTGTCGAGCTAATCTGGGAAGAAATACCGCACCAACTGGGCGAATTCCGCTTTTATACCTTGCTCGTTTGTCTTATCGGTGGCTTACTCGTTGGGCTGGGGCAGCATTTTCTGGGCGATTGGCCCAAACCAATGAAAGCCGCTCTCGAAGATGTGCGCACACAGGGCGGTTTTGACGTAGCACACGTGCCACATGGCGTTGCCATCTCCCTCATCTCGCTCGCTTTTGGCGGGGCATTAGGTCCCGAAGCCGCGCTTATCGGGCTGGCGGGAGGTCTGGGGACTTACGTTGCGCGACAACTCAAGATGACGGCGCAGCAGGCGTATGCCTTTACTTACTTCAGCGTCAGTGGCGCCTTGGGTGCATTCTTTCGCTCGCCGCTGGGCAGTGCCGCCCTGCCCCTGGAGTCAGCCGATGGCACAGAACTTCCCCGCTCCTGGACCATGATTCCCGGTATCTTTGCCGGATTGGCCGGACTGCTGGTCACGCTGTTATTGGTGGGCGACACGTTGGGCGTGAACTACGATTTTTTGCCTTATACCGCGCCCCGCAATGGTGTCGATTTGCTGATAGCGGCTCCCTTTGGTTTGCTGGGCGGATTGCTTGGGGCTGGCTTTCTGTGGTTGCATGATTGGCTGCACCATCGCGTTCCCCAATTGACGACCAGTAAAATCGCCCAAGGCGTAATCGGCGGCCTGGTTTTAGGGTTGCTGGCCACGTTCTCGTCACTGGTCCTCTTTTCCGGGCAAACGGGCATAAATGACTTGTTTACGCAAGGGGCGGAAATGGGCGGCTGGCTGCTGATTACCATTGGGCTGGCCAAGCTGCTGGCGGTGGCGATATTGGTGGCCACAGGGTGGAAAGGGGGTGAGTTTTTCCCGATGATGTTTGTTGGAGCGGCAGTAGGTATGGGGGTTGCTTACTTGATTCCGGCCGTTGACCCGATGGTGGGCACGATGGCCACAATGGCGGCGACAACGGCGGCGATGCTGCGCAAGCCGTTGGCCGTGGTGCTGTTGGTTGTGTTGTTGATGCCTGCCAGTTTGATTGTGCCGATTATTGTGGGGGCGTATGTGGGAACGTCCGTTACCATGCCGGCAAAAAACGAGCCAAAACAATAGTAAGCTGGAGTTTGGCGAATTCCACATAGGGTGATCGGAGTCCAGGCTTTAGCCGGGTCATAGGGTGATCGGAGTCCAGGCTTTAGCCGGGTCAAACCCCATATGTGGACCGGCTGAAGCCTCCACGCCAAAACGCCAGAGTCCAGTAGTAAGGCTATGTGCGATTTAATCCGTGTGGCGTAACTACTAACACTCTCTGGAGATTGGACCAATTTCACGCGCTCAATGACTCTTTTCGCCAGAGAAAATTGGTCCAATCTGGCTTAGGAGTTACCGTGTGGCTACGATTTCGGCGCGATGGTGAGATGGAATCTGGCAACCTAAGTAACCGCCCGAAAACAACTTCACACTTTTAACGGGCGGTTACTGACAAGCTGCCCGCACATTTCCGCTAATTTAATTGTGGGCAGCCACTAATGGCTTCGCATCAGTCGCACCAGACGCGTTGCGTCTCGCACGAATGCAGGATGAACCCTGGAGGATGGTTTTGTATTCGTTGGTTTACCCTTGCGTCTTTCGCAGGTAGAATAGAAACGTATGGGCAGTTCGTCATGGGCTGCCAGACTGCTCTGGCCGTGATACGTTTCTTTCCGCATGGTATTGTCAGAATTGCTGCAACTGGCGCCGGCGATGAGTGCCGGCATTTACACCATCCTCCTCCTGGCCATCCTCCTGCGCCAGGGCATTGCCCCGCGCCCGCGTCGCCGACTGCTCGCCTTCCTCCTGGCCCTCATTGCCTGGCAACTACTCCGTTTCCTCTGGCCCCCTGACGGCCATCCCCCCAACTTCTCGCACATCGCCCTGCTGGCCTCGCTCCTCTTTCTGGCCCTGCTCACCGCCGCCTTTCTGGAATGGTCCGACCGTGGTTGGTTGCCCGTGGGCGTGGGGTTCATTGTTGGCATTCTCCTCATCGAACTCGCCCGCCCCCGCGCCATCCTCCCCGCGCCCCCCTGGCTGCACCCGCGCCTCTCCCTGGGTGGCGTCGGCGGCCTCCTCCTGTGGGCGGGCGTCTCACTGCCCCTGCTGGCGCGCACCTGGCACACCTACCGCCACACCCGCCTCCCCTGGCACGCCAACCGCCTCCTCTTCTGGCTCCTCATGCTGTGGACCATGGCGGGCGGCGAACTGCTGCTGTTCCTCAACCCGCCGCCGGCACAGTGGACGGGGCAGTTGTTCTGCCTCTTGGCGGCCCTGGGGCTGGCTTACGCCGTCGCCACGCACCGGGTCTTTGACGTGCGTCATCGGCTGCGATTGAGCATCAGCCTGGCAGTGACGACAGTGTTGATTGGTTTGCCGGCTGCCGGCATTTTCCGCGGCATCGTCAGTCGTCAACCACCCCTGCCCCCCCTCACCGTCGCCTTCAGCATCCTCCTCCTGGCCGTCGCCAGCTTCGCCCTCTTCCAGCCCCTGCGCCGCCTCCTCGAACGCCTCTTCTACCGCTACCTCCCCAGCCAGCGATTCGACACCCGCGCCGCCGTGCGCGCCTACAGCCAGGCTATCGCCCGTGTCCTCGATGTCGAACAACTCTCCCACGTCATCATCGGCCAGATAAGCGAACGCCTGGGCATCAATCGCGGCGCGCTCATGCTGCTCTCCCCCACGGAAACCGGGTACGAACTCGAACCCGTTCCCGCATTAGGCCGCCTGCCCCGCCAGACCTTTCGCCTGCCCGCCGCCAGCCCCTTCTTGCAGCTTCTCCTGCGGCAGCGTTACCCCCTGCTGCAATATGAGCTAGACTTCAACCCCGCCTTCCACGGCCTCACCCGCGCCGAACGGGAGTGGCTGGCGGAACAGGCCATGGACGTGTACGTTCCCGTCATCATTGAGGGAACCTCGGAAGCACCGCGCCTGGAAGCCCTCATTGCCCTCGGTCCCAAATCCTCCGGCCTCACCTTTCGCCCCATTGAGATTGAATTGATGCAACTCCTTGCCGACCAGACGGGCGTCGCCCTGCAAAATGCCCGCCTCTATCGGGAACTGGGGCAGCAAAATGAGATAGTGCGCCAACTCAACGAGGACCTGGTGCGGCGAAACGAGCGGCTGGGCATTCTGGATAAAGTCAAGTCAGACTTCATCACCATCGCTTCGCATGAACTGCGCACGCCGCTGACGCAGGTAAAGGGGTACGCGGATATTCTGGCAGCCATGAACAAGGCGGACGCCCTCAGTCGTGAGCAAACGCAGGAAATCGTGGGGCACGTCAATCGCGCCATTCACCAGTTGGAGAAAGTCATTTCCGCCATGTTGGACGCCAGCCAGATTGACGTGCAGGAGATGCGGCTCTCCTTCATGGGCACGGGCATGGAAACGATTGTGCGCCTGGCGGTGGACCCGCTGCGCCCGGCGCTGCACGAGCGCCGCCTGACGCTGGCGCAGCAGGGATTGGACCAGCTTCCACAGATTCAGGCGGATTTCAAGCGGCTGGTGCAGGCGTTCCAAAACGTCATCAGCAATGCCATCAAGTACACGCCGGATGGCGGTATCATTACGATTCGCGGCACGTTGGCGCCGAGCGCGCCCGACCTGGGCGATTTTGTGGAGATTGTGGTGGCTGATACGGGCATTGGCATTGACGCGCAATACCACGAGTTGATTTTTGAGAAGTTCTTTCGTATTGGCGATCCCAAGTTGCACTCAAGTGGCAATACGAAGTTCAAAGGAGCCGGGCCGGGTTTGGGGCTGCCCATTGCCCGCGGCGTCATTGAAGCGCACGGCGGGCGCGTTTGGGTGGAATCTGGTGGCTGCGATGAGGCGCTGCTGCCGGGGACGGAGGTGCATATTGTTTTGCCGGTGACGCCGCCGGCGGCGCGGGTTTCGCCTCCCGGTGATCGTCCTGCCTGGCTTGTGGGGTGAGAATGCCGGCATTTTCCCCAAGCACTACCATCTTCCCGGAAACGACTGAAATCAACCTTCCCAGATTGGCTCAATCTTGACTCTACTGAAAAAAGGCCAAAAACCGGGTTTTTACACGTGAACCACTCTGGTAATTTCAGTCGGACAATCGAAAAACCCGGTTTTTTCATGAACCAATCCGCATAGCAACATCCATGAAACAATACACCTGGTCACGACCAACCCGCCTGACGATGCTGGCCCTGCTCATTGCCCTGGGGATCTGGTTCGCCTACTACGCCCGCGACCTCATCTCCGCGCTGCTGTTGGGCGCGCTGATCGCCTTCATCCTCAACCCATTCTTGCTGCGCATTGAGCAGCGCACACGCTGGCCGCGCAGCCTCACCGTGCCCCTGGTCTTCCTCCTCTTCCTCATCGTCTTCGTGGGTGGCGCTATCTTGCTGGCTCCCTACCTGCTGCGCGAGCTAAACGATCTGGCCCTGGAACTGCAAAACATCCAGGCGCGCCTGGAAAACACGCTGGCGGACCGCACCTTTTCCTTCCTCTTCCTGGAGCTGCGCCCGCGCGATGTGGTGGAAATGCTGCGCGGCAGCACCAGCGATCTGCTACAGCCGGACCGGGCGTTTCGCTTCATGCAGGGGGCCAGCACCAATCTGGCCTGGATTACCGTTATCCTGGTGAGCGCGTTTTATTTGCTGCGGGACTGGTCCCGGCTGCGCGATTGGATGATCGGGCTGGCTCCGGCGGCGGCGCAAGGGGACGTGTGGCGCTTGTATGAGGATGTGCGCGGGGTGTGGCGCGGCTATCTGCGCGGCCAGCTTCTGTTGATGCTGGTCATCGGCGCGCTGACGGCGTTGGGGGGGGCGGTCGCCGGGCTGCGGGGGGCGCTGGCGTTGGGGATTGTGGCCGGGGCGCTGGATGTGATTCCTTCGGTGGGGCCGATCCTGGCGATGGGCGTGGGCGTGGGTATTGCCTGGTTTGAGGGTTCGAGTTATTTGTCTGTGTCGCCGGCGGTGTTTGCGCTGATCATTGCCGGCATTTTCATCCTCATCCAGGCCGCCGAAAACATCTGGCTGCGTCCCATCATCATGAAATACGCGCTGCAACTGCACCCCGGCATCGTCATCATCGGCGTCCTCAGCTCCCTGGTACTTGCCGGCATTCTCATCACCCTGATCATCGTCCCCCTCATGGGCACAAGCATGATCCTGGGGCGTTACCTGCACGCCCGCCTATTGGGGCTGCCCCCCTGGCCGGACACGGACGAAGAGGAGGGATCCGCCCTCACGACAGCGTGATGAGACCCTTTTGCGCGGCTACGGCCACGGCTTCGGTGCGATTGCCGGCATCCAGCTTCCCCAAAATCGAACTCACATGAAATTTCACCGTGCGCTCACTGATCACCAGCGCCGCGGCAATCTCCTTGTTCTGCAACCCCCGCGCCAGCAGTTGCAGCACCTCCATTTCTCGCGGTGTTAAGGTTTCCGCCATATCCACCTCCTCCTGAACGCCGCGCATCTGCTGCAACAACTTCGAGGCGACCACCGGCTGCAGCAGCGATCCCCCCGCCCATACAATCCGAATCGCTTTGAACAACTCCTCCCGCCGCGTCCCCTTGAGCAAATATCCCTGTGCCCCCGCCTGCACGGCCTGCCAGATACGCTCGTCCGTGTCAAATGCCGTGAACACGATGGCCGGAATGTGCGCCAATCCGCGCTGTTGCATCTGTCGCAGCACGCCCACGCCATCGAGTGCCGGCATTTCCAGGTCCAACAAGAGAACGTCAGGCTGCCGTGTCGCCAGCAGCGCCAGCGCCTCCTCGCCGTTGTCCGCCTCGCCCACCACCACAAAATCGGGCTGCGTGCTCAGCACCGCCACCAACCCATCCCGCACCACGGGATGGTCATCCGCCACCACAATCCGAATCGTCACGCCATCTCCTTGTTCGTTCATGCCGCCTCCTGCCGCGGCAGCGTCACCCGCAGCCGCGTCCCCGCGCCCGGCTTGCTCGCAATAGTCAGACGGCCCCCCAGCAGCCGCGCCCGCTCATGCAGCCCTTGCAGCCCAAAACGCCCCGCTTCCACCTGCTCGGGATCAAACCCGCGCCCATCGTCTTGCACCGCCAGCGTGACCTGCGCGGGCGTGATGGTCAATTCTACATCGGCTTGCGTGGCCTGAGCGTGGCGCAGCACGTTCGTCAAGGCTTCCTGCGCCATGCGATAAACGCCCACTTCTATGCGCGCGGGTAGAGGATGTCCGCCGCCAATGACGGTCAAGGTGACGGGCAGCCGCCACCGCTGCCGGTAGGTTTGCGCCAGCAGTTGCAGCGCCTCCACCAGGTTGCGCCCTTCCAAAGGGGCGGCGCGCAGGTCCAACACGGAGCGACGCGCTTCTTCCAAATTGGCGCGGGTGAGTTTGAGGGCCTGGTGAATAACTTGTTGGCCGCGGGGTAAATTGCCGGCATCCAACAAAGCCTCCGCCGACTCCAAATACAACACCACCGCCGCCATCCCCTGCGCCAGCGTATCATGAATCTCCCGCGCCAGCCGGTTCCGCTCCTCCACCGCCCCCACCTGGGTACTGCGCGCAAACAACCGCGCCCGCTCCACCGCAATACCCAACAAATCCCCCACCGTATACAGCAGGCGCAAATCATCCGGCTCCAACTCCCGCCAATCCGTACTCGCCACGTTCAGCACCCCCAACTTCCGCCCATGCGCATACAGCGGAATGCTGGCATGATACCGCAGCCCTTCCGTGCCATCCACCAGCCCCGACAACCGCGAACACTCAATCACATTCACATTCGCCGCCCCCGCCAGATCGCCATCCCGATACGAATTGAGGCAGTAGCAGTGGCCTTCCATCCGTTCGGGCTGACTCGCCAGTACAGGCGGCAAATTCAGCGCCGCCGCCAGATAACTCTCGCCCGTCTCCTCGTGCAGTAGCCACACCCAGCCCGTGTGCAAATCCAGCAGTTGCACCACCTGCGCCAGCGCCGTCTGCACCGCCTCATCCAGATTAACCGTGCGATTCAGCGCCTCCGCAATCTGGTTCAGGATCGTCAACTCCTGGTTCCGCTTCTCCAACGTATCCAACATCCCTGTTCTCATCCTGCCTCATCCCGCCAAACGCCATTTACCCCAATTGTAGTAAACCAACCACCAACCACCAACTATCCCCCTATTGCCTCCCACTCTCCCCCCTTATACAATCTCCCCTTACATGAACACGACGAACCCCGCGAGAAAGACATATTCGCTTTTGACGCATCCATCTCCCACGCTCCGGTTGGCGCTGCTCCTCTGCCTCTGCCTTCTGGCCGCTCTTTCCGCCTGCCAGCCGGAGAAAATCTTCACCCCTCCCCGCGCGGCCACGGAGACGGCCAGCGCCGCCGCCGCCCCGCCGCCCACGCCCGCCCCGCCGCTGCTGCCTTCGCCCGCGCCCACGGGCACGCCGGACTCCCCCCAGGCAGCGGCCACCCATCCTACGATCACCATCTGGATCAACGAAACCTCCCCCGCGCACATCGCTCTGATGAAGCAAATTGCCGGCCAATTCAGTGAATCTTACCCGATTCATGTGGATGTGGTCCACGTCGCGCCCAAGCTGCTGCCCGAATTCCTGAACACCGCCGTTCTTTCGGATACCTTGCCGGATTTGATTCTGCACCCGATTGATTACACGGTTGGCTGGTATGAAGATGGCATTTTGGATGGGCAGGCGGCGCAGGCGGTGCTGCAGGAATTGGGCGCGGAGACCTTCGACGCGGAAGCGTTGGACCTGCTGCGCGACCCCCAGACGGATGTGCTGACGGCGCTGCCCAGCGACGGCTGGAAACAGCTTCTCGTTTACCGCGCCGACTGGTACGCGGCGCGGAGTCTGCCGCCGCCCGTGGACTATACCAGCATCATTTCCGATGCCCAGGCCATTTATAATGCGGACGACCTCATCTCCGGCGTGGTTGTGCCCACCGAATCGGACCTGCTCAGTACGCAGCAGGTGTTTGAGCAGTTCGCCACGGCCAACGGCTGCCAGCTTATCGACGGCAAGGGGGAAGTGACCATCATGGAGCCGACTTGCGTGGAGGCTTTCGATTTTTATCGGGACCTGATCAACCGATTCAGCCCCAGCGACGTGCAGACGGATACCAGCGCCCGCAATGCGTACCTGGAGGGGCGTACCGGTTTGATTATGAGTTCGCCCGCGCTGCTGCCCATCCTGGCCGGATTGGACCCCGCGGTCACGCCCACTTGCGCCGAATGCACGAGTGGCGACTACCTGGCCGGCAGTAGTGGCTTTGTCACCAGCTTGCGCGGCGGTGGCACGGCGGCGGTCAGCAGCAGCTACAGCCAGATTACGGTGTTGGGCATCACCACGCGCGCGAACCGGGCGGCGGCGGAGACGTTTGCCGCATACTGGTTTACGCAGGCGTATCTGCCGTGGTTGGGGCTGGAGTCGGAGCGGAAGGTGCCGCTGCGCCTGGGGACGGTGGATGAGCCGATGATGTTTGCGGATGCGTGGCTGACCTTGCCCATTGCCGGCAGCGACCACACCCTGCTCGACTTCTACCCCGCCACCCTGGTAGACGACCTGCGCCAGGGCATTGCCCAGGCGAACCGCTGGGGCTTCCGCCAGGGCCAGGGCGCGCTCATCAGCCACATGACCGTGGAGCGCGTTATGCCCATCGTGCTGCAAGAAATGCTCAGCGGCTACTTCAACAGCGAACAAACCGCCCTCGAAGCATACAAACGTACCGTTGCCCTCATCCCCGACTACGCCTATCATCTACCCACACCAACCCCGTCGCCAACGCCATGAACGGGCGCAAACCAGAGGGCAATAGAAGAGTTATGCAGCCGCCAACGGAACAGCCTGCCTACGTGGAAGAAGCTTTCGGCATCCTCACCGACGATCAGCTTTATCTTGATTGTATCCTGGTGCGTCCTCCGTCCTTGCCGGACGAGGCGCTGCGCGCCATCCGCGTCTGGGTTCCCAAGACCCCGCTGACCAAAGTGAGCCTGATTGGCTGTGCCCGCCAGGAGGTTGCCGCGGCGGGGTCGCAAAGCGCCATTGCCCATCTCGTATTTGACTTGCGCGGCACAGGGGAGAGTGATTACAAGGATGCCAACTACGAGATGGATCTGCAGGGGATTCGCGCCTGGGCATTGGAGCGATTTGGCCCGATAAGTATTGGTTTCTATGGCACGCCCGACATGGAATACGGGCGCGTGCATCTGCTGCCGCTGCGCCCTGCCGTGCCGCTGGAACATTATGTTTTCCCTGCCGTGGGTCGTCCCACGGGCCGCACCATCGTTTACCTGGCAACCTATGGCAACTTCGTGAATGACGATGCGGCGCTTTGCCGGGAATTGGCGCAGGCGGGTTACCACGTCTACGCGCTGGACCCGCTGCGTTATTTGCTGCACGCCAGCGCCATTGAGCGCCTTTCTCCCCCGGACTTATGGCAGGACTTTCGTTTGTTCCTGCCCACCTTGCCCGGCCCCCCCATCGTCATCAGCCAGCCTATTGCCGCCGGATTAGGGTTGGTGTGGGCGGCGGGCATGCCGGAAGTGCGCGGGGCAATCGTCATCGGGCGGGCGCAAATGGCCTTCCGCCCGGCGCACATCTTCAAGAACGAGAATCCGCACACATTTTTTGTGAGCCGGTACGCGCAGCGGCTGTCCCCGCGTCCGCTGGTGTTGGTGATGGATGGGCGCAGCCGCCGCGAGGATGCGGACGAATTGGCGACGCTCTACCAGATGAGCGGTCCACCGCGCCGCCTGGAGCGGACGCCGCGCGTGGATGCCGAGTTTTTGCTGCGGATGTTGACGTGGATCGAAAACGGGGGAAGTTGAAGGTCGCGGCGGGAGCTACTGCTGTCTTGCATTCACTTATGCCCGTATGACGCCGAATCAATAATTGATTGGGCGAGCAGATAGACTCTGGTCCCTAATTGCTGAGGCCAGCGATCTTCTGGATTGACGTCTAGAAGTCTGGCTCGTTGTATTGCCTCAGTCACGTATGGGAGGTAATCATCTGCTTTGAGATTGCTTTTGTTGTAGCTGCCGGCAATTTCAATGATTGCGCGGTCTAAACGAGTTCGTCCTGATCTTTTGCCATTTTCAAGAAACGCCTGACGTGTCTTGGCGTCGAAGTCCGGCGCTGTCAAATGCAGCAGGAACCACAGTTCTATGGCCGGATTGCTAATACCCAGCCGGATAGACTTCTGAACACATTCCTGCGCAATCCGACTTAATTTCGCGTCCTTCCACCGATCTACGTCAATAACCAGCCAAAACTCGTCATTCTCACCTATCTGGTATTGGGCCATCCATTGGTTTATCTGGTCTAAGATGTGCCGCGGGGAAGAAGCTGTCTCTTCACGAGTTAGAATCTCAACGTGTACCTTTGACTCTACTGAAAAAAGGCCAAAAACCGGGTTTTTACACATGAACCACTCTGGTTATTTTGGCCGGACACTCGAAAAACCCGGTTTTTTCAGTGATAAATACGCGACTGTGGCTTTGGTATCTTCTGTGGCAATGACAATTAATCGCGCGTCGCGCTGTGCATCTTCCCGTATGAACGGGCGGCGTCTACGGGGCATCAAGCCTCCATGTGTCCAGGTTCGAGGTTGCTGCCAAAGATGGGGATCGCGCCAAACCGGCCTTGCAGGTATCCTCTACGAATATCAAGATCGTGGCGGGGCTTAAAGTCTTCCAGAGAATAGAGAATGGATGCCCCCGAAGGGGATTTTTCCACAAACCATATCTCATCGCGGCGCACTAGCTCTAAGTCCAGCAGCGTGGATTCATGGGTAGTGACAATTAACTGATTGCGGGTCTTGCTCTCCAGAAAAATGTCCACAAAGCGGCGTACTAGACTGGGGTGCAGACTGCGCTCAAGCTCATCAATGACGAAGACGCGATCTTCGGCGCCGTAGAGAATGGGAAAAAGATCAAATAATCGCCGCGTTCCGTCTGATTCATTCAGTAATTCGAAGTCAACAGGTGTGTCACCGATAAAACGCCGGGTATTAAGCGCGTGCGCTTCAATTTGACCGGTGTCGTTCCGGGCGAGCAGGTAGCGATGCCCGAGGGAACTGTCCAGAATCACCATGCGTTCCTCACTGTCGCTGGCTCCATTTGCTGTTTCATAGCTGTTATTGCCGGCATCCAGGTTGTTCGCGAGCATTTCCATGGGGAGATCGATGGACTCCAAATCCACCTGCTTTGTGTTGACTTCCTCAATTCCCGTGTGCATTTCCCGCAGAAAGGCCGCAAGCGCCTGACTGTATTTTTGATTCTTGTGTACCTGGAGTTGAATCCCGCGCGCATGTGAGTGAGGAAACACAATTTGCAGACGGTTGCGGAACCAGTTGTACGGGGGGTCAAATGTGCCCACATTGTTCTCAATTAATTCCGTTAACAGGAGTTGATTTGGTCTGGTGCCGCGGGCGACGTAACGAAGGAATTGCGGGTCAACGTCTTTTGTGGCGATATTCCCGAAGTTGGCATGGGTCACGTCGTTATCGTCCGTTTTTCGCTCGAAGAGGGGCGTCTCGTCGTGTAGTTTGACCAGGTACAACCATTCTTCATAAACACGTTGTCGGTCTAAAACAAACCCGTAAGCATAGGTGTGAATGCCGGCATTAAACTCAAACTCAAATCGAGATGGTTGCGAAGGACGCCCCTTATCCAGCAAGAACGGTTCGACGGGAATTTCGCGCTTTGCGGGTAAGCCTTCCACGATCAGGCGACGGGCAAAATCCATTGCCCGGACCACATTTGATTTGCCAGAAGCGTTAGGGCCATACAGCAGCGCCAGACGCAAGACCTTGATCTCTTGATCGGTTAGGGCAACGTGATCACCATGCTTTTGCATCCGCCCAGGGATTAGTGAAAGCACGATTTCCTCATTGATTGAACGAAAATTCTCCGCCGTGAAACGAATCAGCATGAGACACCCTCCGCGTGAAAATTTCTCTTATTCACCCGAAAGATATATCATATCCATTCCAAAAAGTCAAAAACACGCGCTATTTTCGTTTGTTCTGGCAGACGGGCTGGTGTGACTTTGCCGCGACTACCTGACGCCTAGCAGGAGTTCTATCAGCAGTTGGTCCAGCCGTTCGTAGGGTTGGCCGCGCTGCCCCAGGGCAAGGCGATCAAATGAGTGTGCTTTGAGGGTGGCGGCTTTGGTGGGGGTGTAGGGGCCGCTGTAGGGGGCCATCGCGCCATCGTCCGCCGTGATTTGCGCCAGGAGTCCCTGGATTTCCTCGTCCTGGTTGAACTGCTCCGCTTTGTGTTTCAGGATGAGGTACGTGCGCATACAGCCGCGGGCAAATGCTTTCACGTCGTCGTAGTCGGCGGGGCGGTAGGCGTGGGCATCGAAATGGCGACTGCCGGCATATCCCACATCCTCCAGAAACTTCACCAAAAAGAAGGCGCTCTTCAGGTTGACGGAGCCAAAGCGGAAATCCTGATCATAGCGACCAAACGCCTGATCATTGAGATCGATGTGGAACAGCTTGCCCATTTCCCACGCCTGCGCCACATGATGCAAGAAATTGAGACCGGCCATGTGTTCGTGGGCGACTTCGGGATTGACCCCCACCATTTCCGGGTGGTCCAGCGTTTCAATGAAGGCCAGCATCGCGCCGGTCGTAGGCAGATAGATGTCGCCACGGGGTTCGTTGGGCTTGGCTTCCAGAGCAAACTTCAGATCATACCCCTGGTCCAGGGTGTAGTCGGTGAGGAAATTGAGGGCCTCGCGGAACCATTTGGACGCCTCTAATGGGTTCTTGCCCACGTCCGTCTCCGTCCCTTCGCGCCCGCCCCAGAACACATACACTTTCGCCCCCAGTTCCACGCCCAGGTCAATTGCCTGCATCGTCTTTTGCAGCGCGTATGCCCGCACCCGCGGATCGTTGCTCGTAAAGGCTCCGTCACGAAAGGCGGGGTCGCCGAACAGGTTTGTCGTGGCCATGGGGACGACTATGCCCGTTTGCGCCAACGCCTGCCGGAACTCGCGCACAATGCCGGCACGCTCCGCCGGCGTGGCGTCAATCGGCACCAGGTCGTTATCGTGCAGATTGACCCCCCAGGCCCCCACTTCCGCTAACAGATGTACCAGCTCCACCGCCGATTTGGCTTCCCGCACGGGGCTGCCAAATGGGTCGCGCCCCACGTTGCCCACTGTCCACAAGCCAAACGTGAACTTATGCTCAGATTTTGGTTCGTACATGGCTATTCCTCTCGTTTGTGTCGCTGCCGTCGGTCGGCGTGCTATTGTCGTGATGGGCGGGTCGCCTGCCGCGAATGCCGGTGTGACCCCTAGGGTGAATTATACTCAGCCGGGGGAGAAAAGGGGATGTCCGAGAAATGCCGGCATCTCAAAAAAATTACCCCTTGACAGACAACGTCTTCCTGGCTATCATGCGCCACACATCAGCAATTGGTGGCACGGAAATCGCATGATCCCTTTCACATTCAACGCCTTTTACGTCTATTTTAGCCGACCCATCCCGCGCCGCGTCCGCGCAGGAGGCCCTTCCGCGCCAAAATAGAAGCCGAAGGTCCATCCGCAAACAGCAACTCAAGACGCGGCCTCAAGGTCGCGTCTTTTTTTTGCCTGTTTGAAAGGACAACGGTCAACGCAACGCCACAAGGATTGAGTATGCCTGGTTATTTTTGGAGGATGACGTATGTATGAGCAGCAAGTAGACGGAAACCATCTTGTCGGGCAAGGGATACCCACGCAGCCGTTGGTTTGTCGCGGGGTGCGCGGCGCCACGGTCGCGGCGGTGAACAGTAAGGAGGCGATCCTGGCGGCAACGCGAGAGCTGTTATACGTGATGATTCGGGCGAATGGCATTGAACCGGAGGCGGTCGCCAGTGTTTATTTCACGACGACGCGCGATCTAAATGCGACGTATCCGGCTCTGGCAGCACGGCAGCTTGGGTGGTATGATGTGGCCTTGTTGTGTGGACATGAAATGGACGTGCCGGATGGTTTGCCGGCATGTATTCGAATCCTGCTGCATTGGAACACACGGCAAGCGCAGGATGAGATCGTCCACGTCTACTTGCGCGAGGCGCAGTCGCTGCGCCCGGACAAGCAGTCGCTGCCGCCGATTCCGCCGGAGGAACTGGCGGCGGCGTTCAACGGCACGTTGGATGGGATAGAGGTGGTTCGATGATGCTCGTGATAATGAAAGTAGATGCCGGCATGCGTGACATTTCCGCCGTTATTGCCCGCGTCGAAGACCAGGGCTGCAAAGTCCACATCTCCGAAGGTAAAGAACGCACCGTCCTCGGCATCGTCGAAAACGGCCACAAAATCGACCGCGAATCCCTGGAACAAATTCCCGGCGTTGAGCGTGTCGTCCCCGTCACCCAACCCTTCAAGCTCGCCAGCCGGGAATTCAAAGCGGACAACACCGTCTTCCCCATTGGCGACCACACCGTCGGCGACCAAAACCTCATCGTCATGGCCGGACCCTGCTCCGTTGAAAGCCGCGCCCAGATCATCGAAACCGCCATCGCCTGCAAAGAAGCCGGCGCACACGTCCTCCGCGGTGGCGCCTTCAAACCACGCAGTTCCCCCTACGCCTTCCAGGGCCTGGGCGAAGAGGGCCTGCGCTACCTCGCCGAAGCGCGCGAAATCACCGGCCTGCCCATCATCACCGAAGTGATGGAACCATCCCTCGTCCCCCTCGTCTGCGAATACGCCGACGTCCTCCAAATCGGCGCCCGCAACATGCAAAACTACGCCCTGCTGCACGCCGTCGGCGAGTCGCAGCACCCCGTCCTCCTCAAACGCGGCATGAGCAGCCTCATGGAAGAGTGGCTCATGTGCGCCGAATACATCCTCAGCCACGGCAACACCCGCGTCATGCTCTGCGAACGCGGCATCCGCACCTTTGAAAAATACACGCGCAACACCTTCGACATCAACGCCATCCCCGTCGTCAAACATCTCTCCCATCTCCCCGTCATCGCCGACCCCAGCCACGCCACCGGCAAATGGGAATACGTCGGCGCGGCAGCCCGAGCCAGCGTCGCCGCCGGTGCCGACGGTGTAATCATCGAGGTCCACCCCCGCCCGCAAGAGGCCCTCTCCGATGGGCGGCAATCGCTCACCCCCACAGACTTCGCCCGCCTGGTACGCGAAATGCGCGCCATCGCCCAGGCCGTCGGGCGCACCATTGAGTGACGAGGGGCGAGAGGCAAGAGGCGCGTGAACCGGACCACGACAACTATTCTAAGGAACGGAGATAAAATAAGACGAGGAATCTTTTCCTTACCGTTCCTTCACACTGACGATGCAATTCCGTACTTTATTTCATCGTCAGTCCTGCCAGACGCGCCATGCAACAAAACTACTCATCCCCAAAATCCCCAAAATCTGCGAAATCTGCGATCTCCTTTCCGCGAAATCTGTGACTCTATTGACACGGCGAGTTAACAACCATGACCCAATTGACCATTGTCCAAGAATTCAAAACCCCAGGCCGCGGACCGTCCGGCCTCGCCTGGGACGGCACTCACTTATGGAATGCCGACTTTTCCCGGGCGCGGATTTTTCGTCTGGACGTGCGCCAGGCTGAGGCCAGTGGCATCCTGGCCCCCGACGACGAACTGCTGTGTCCGGGCACGCTCAGCGGCCTCGCCTGGGACGGTCAGGGTCTCTGGCAGGCCCTGCACAACGATGGCGTGGTGCGTCGCCTCAACCCGACCACCCACGATATTGACATGGATTATGCCATCGGTCACGGCTGGCTGGCCGGGCTGGCCTGGGATGGCCGCCTGTTGTGGGCCGTGGCCCAGCAGCAAGGCCAACTCCTGGGCATTGATCCGCAAAGCGGCAACGTGCAGCGCACCCTGTCCGCCCCCGTTGCCGGCGGCGGCCTGGATTTCCATGCGGGCCACCTCTGGCTCGGCTTCCCCGACCGCATGACCTACGATTCCGATTCCGAGTCCTTCGACTGGGCTAACGACCCGCCCGCCTTCGCCCTGGCACAAATCGATCCCGCCACCGGGCAAGAAGTAGCCCGCTACGGCCTCGATTTTCTGCCTATGGGGGTCGCCTGGGTCGGCGCGGACATCTGGCTCTCCCACGCTCGCCACGGCAAACTCCTCCGCGCGCGCCTCCCCTGAGAGTGTCGCTATCTCCCCCATGCAGTATAATCCAATGGTTTAAGGCTGGCACAACAAAACCTTTCTGCCAAAGAGAAGCACCCGCTGAACAAGAGCTAATACACAATGTTCGACTTTTCCTTAGTTGGTTTATCACCGAAACCTGACTGGACCAGTCCCGCCGTTTTGCGCGGGACCCTGAACTCCTGGCCCACTATGAAGTTGACGTGCTGCCAGCACTGTCCATGGCTAATGTGCGCGCCATGCTAATGGCCGCCATGCCTTTGCCACAGTTGTTGCCCAAGGAGACAACCTGGTACCTCAACTTTATGATTTTGAGTGGTTTATTTCCCCAGAAACTCCAGGTTCTCAGGGGACTGTGAAAACCTATATTCCGTTCGGTTCTGAGCAGAATCTGCTAAAATAGCATTGTTCATAAGGAGACAATTCCATGATAGCTGATACGCAAAGTCTAGATCGCATATTTAGCGAAGCCAGACACCTCTCGCCAGAATACCGGCTTCGCCTTGTGCAAAGAATCATACAGACGCTTGTTTCATCTTCACCTCTTCAAGAACCGCAACCGCTACGTTTTGGTGAGTTTGGGGGTGATGAAGCAGCCATGTCTACGATGGAGGATTTTGCCATAGCCGAATGGCGACCTACGGATGAGGAATTAGATGGCCCATAAGTATCTTCTTGATACCCATGCTTTGGTCTGGTTTGTAGAAGGCAACAAACGGCTGAGTGAGTCAGCCAAGGCAATTATCGCGGCAACTGACAGCCAAATGGTACTACCGCTCATCGCCCTGGCGGAAGCATCTCTGATCATTGAAAGAGGTAGAACAACCATATCAGACATGTCAAAGTTGCTAAACCGCGTCTATGCCGATACGCGCATCGAAATCTTCCCGCTTACATTGGATGTGTTTGAACGCAGTTTGACTCCCGAAGGTTTACAGATGCCTGAACTCCATGACCGATTTATCGTCAGTACAGGGCTTCATTTACAAGACTTGGGCGACACTGTTGAAATTATCACGAAAGATCAAGCGATTACTGACGCTGGTGTGCTATCAGTCATTTGGTGATCAGGTTCGCATCACTTGTGTAAGGACATCTAACAAGACATGAACCAGACGCGGTGAGCAGTTAGTGACTCGAGTCTGGCGAAATCCACATAAGAGTGGTTAGATGGCATCAGGATAATTTGGTCATGAAACTGCTCGCCGCGTGACCGCCCTGGACAAGATTGTTGTTGTCGGAGAGATGATTTTATGAGTTTTCGTGCTGTGTACCCGTTTACGGCCATCGTCAACCAGGAGCGCATGAAGCGCGCCCTTATCCTCAATGCCGTCAACCCGCAGATTGGTGGCGTTCTCATTCGCGGCGAACGCGGCACCGCCAAGTCCACGGCGGCGCGTGGTCTGGCGGCCCTTTTGCCGGACATCACGGTTGTCGCCGACTGCCGCTTTGGCTGCGACCCACTCCAACCGAGTAGTTGGTGCGACGACTGCCGCGCCCACCACAGCAATGGTTCTCTGGTCACCAGCATCCGCCGCACCCCGTTCGTGGACCTGCCCGTTAGCGCCACCGAGGACCGCGTGGTGGGCACGCTGGATATTGAAAAGGCGATCCAGCGCGGGGAAAAGCATTTTGAGTCGGGCGTGCTGGCTTCGGCCAACCGTGGCCTGCTCTACGTGGATGAGGTCAACCTGCTGGATGACCATGTGGTGGATTTGCTGCTGGATTCGGCGGCGATGGGCGTGAATGTGGTGGAGCGGGAAGGCATCAGTTTCAGCCACCCGGCCAAGTTCATCCTGGTGGGGACGATGAACCCGGAAGAAGGAGACTTGCGCCCGCAGTTGCTGGATCGGTTCGCCTTCGCGGTGCAGATTGCCGGGTTGTCCGACCCGCGACAGCGGATGGAGATCATGGAGCGGCGCATTGCTTTTGAGACGGACCCGGAGGCGTTTCGCCGTCGCTGGCAGGAGCCGGAACGTCGCCTGTCGGCGCAGATTGCCCAGGCGCGGGAGTTGGTCAATAAAGTGCGGTATTCGCGGCGCGATCTTGCCGGCATTGCCGGACTCACCGCTTCCATGAAAGTAGACGGACACCGGGCGGACCTCGTCATCTTGCGCGGCGCGCAAGCCCACGCCGCCTTCGAAGGCCGCGACCACATCGGCGAACGCGACATCCTCCTCGCCGCCGAACTGGCCCTGCCACATCGTATGCGCAACCAGCCCTTCCAGGAAGCCGCCATTTCCGCCTACGACCTGGAGCAACGTCTGGAACAGGCGCAAAGCGAATGGGGCCAGGGCGAAATGCAAGAACAGATGGACAACGAGCAGGAAACCAGCCCCGTAAAAAAAAACAGGCGCTGAATTCTGACATGCAAGAAGGGGCGGACATCGGCCAGATCGAAGCCGCCCCGCAAACCATTCCGCATACGCCGCAGGAAGGCCACTGGTGGGAAGGGGGCCAAAAAGCCCAGTCCGCCCCCGAGTTCACCGCGCGCCGCCTGGACACGCAACTGGACCGTTTGACGCGCAAAACTGCCGGCAAACGCTCACGCACCAAAACCCAACGCAAACGAGGCCGCTACATCCAGGCCCGCATCCCCAGGCAAGGCAAAAAAATCACCGACCTGGCCTTTGACGCCACCCTGCGCGCCGCCGCCCCGCACCAACGCCAGCGGGATCGTTCCGACGTGGCCCTGGCGCTGGAAAAGAGCGATCTGCGCGAGAAAGTGCGCGTGCGCCGCTCCGCCAACCTCATCCTCTTCGTCGTGGATGCCAGTTGGAGCATGGCCGTCTCCGAACGCATGGAAGCCACCAAAGGGGCCATTATGTCCCTTCTCTCTGACGCCTACGTGCGCCGCGACCGCGTCGGCCTGATTGTATTCCACAAAAATGATGCGCGGCTGGTACTGCCCCCCACCAACTCCGTGCAGTTAGCGCAACGCACGCTGGCGGACATCGCCGTTGGCGGCAAAACCCCCCTCTCCGCCGGCCTGCTGCTGGCCTACAACGTCTTCCGCCAGGAAGCCGTACTCCACCCCGACGTGATGCCCCTGATGATTCTGCTCACCGATGGCGCGGGCAACGTGAGCATGTCCGACCTGCCACCGCAGGAAGAAGCGCACCGCATCGCCCGCTTGCTGAAAGAGGCGGACGTGCGCTCCGTGGTTATCAACATGGAGCATGAGGCATTTGATCAGGGATTGGCTCGCCTGCTGGCGGAGAAACTGGACGCCCCTTGCTTCTCCCTCGCCGACCTGCGCGCGGAAACGCTCTACCACACCGTGCTTGATCAGCTTAGTTGAACCGGTTAACTTCCTAGACAGGAGCTGTTTTAGGAACGGAAATTAAACAAGACAACGAAGTTGTTTCCTTACCGTTCCTTCAAACTGACGATGCAATTCCGTACTTTACTTCAATCGTCAGTCCTTAGCGCCCAAAGTGCATGGGCATAATGACGTGACGGAAGCCTTCGTAGCCTACGGGTTTGAGGACGCCTGGTTCGCGCGCCGTGCGCGTCTCCAGGGCCACCTGCGGTGTATCGATCACGTTGAGCAGGTCCGTCATGTATTTGACGTTGAAAGCGATTTCTACCTGCTCCCCGTCCACGCTGGCATCCACCTGGGCGATGTTGTCGCCCGTTTCCGCGCTGGTGGCGGCAATGGTCGCGTAGCCGGGCATGATCTCGTTCCCCGGTGACACCTGCACGCGGGCGGTGTTGCTGGATTCGCGGGCGAAGATGTTGGCCGTTTTGCACGCCTTCAGGAACTCCGCCGTGCCCATCACGGTGCGCGTCAGGTAGTGGTCGGGAACCAGTCGCCCCACATCTGGGAATGTGCCATCAATGAGTTGAGATACGACCACCGCGTCGCCCATGTCAAAGATGACCTGATTGCGCCCCGGGGGGATGGACAGGGTGATCGTCTCCACGTCATCCGGGGCCACGCGGGCCACTTCGTTGAGCGCGCGCGCGGGAATGATGATGCTGATCGGTTCGGAGACGAAGCCGGGGAATTCCGCCGTGCGCACGGAGAGGCGGAAGCTGTCCGTGGCGGACATGGTGATGGAGCTGCCTTCAAACTTGGTGGCGACGCCGGTCAAAATGGGGCGGGTGTCGTCGGAGGCGGCGGCGAAGGCGACCTGGCTGATCATCTGTTTCAGGAGGACGGTGTCCAGGCGAATCTGGTTGTCGGCCTGGGGTTCGGGCACGAGGGGGAATTCCTGGGCGTCGATGCCTTTGATGTTGGCTTCGGTGCGGGCGCAGGCCAGGTGTAGGGTCTGCGTCTGTTCTTCGAGGTTAAGTTCGATCAGTTCTGCCGGCAACGCATTCACGAGATCGCTTAAGGTTCGTGCCGGCACGGTAATCGCCCCACTCTCCGCCACTTTCGCCCCAATCCAGCAGGTGATCACAATCTCCAGATTCGTTGCCGACAACTTCAGGCGGCCACTGTCCGTCGCCAGCAGCACGTTCGACAGAACGGGCAGCGTGGAGCGGGTGCTTACCGCCCGCGCCACCGTACTCAAACCCCGGGCCAGATTTTCTTGCAGGCATGAGACCTTCATCTTCATTCTCCAGTTTACAGGACAGTGGCGCTTTGGGAGCGGGGGCTTCAGCCGGCCCACATATGGGGTTTGAACCGGCTGAAACCTCGACTCCGATCACCATATGTGAATTCCGCCAGACTCAAGCAGTTGCTGTGGGATCAATACCAGGCGCGACGCTTCTAGAGGACGTTTGACAAGATAGATTCCTTTCTCCCGTGCCACACCGCTGGCGGCGAATAGACGCAAAGTTTTGTTGTAATACCCCGCATGTCTACGTCAGCTAGTATACAGAATTTGCTTGCGGATAGCAAGCGTGTTTTTGCTCCTGATTTCCGTCTCGCCCGCGCTGCCAGGCAGCGCGCGCTGTCAGGCGGCGCGCGCCGTGTGCAGAATGTGGTAGACGACAATACTCAGAGCCACATGCACGTTTAGCGACAGCCCTTTGCCATACATCGGCAGAAAAACCGCGCCATCACATGCCCCCAGCGTCGCTTTCGTCACGCCGTGGTCTTCGTGTCCGACGACAAGGCACGTTTTCGGGGGATAGACATAATCCTGATAGGGCAAGGCGGCATCGGTCAATTCCAGCGCCAGCACGTGATAGCCATCCTGCTTCAGTTGACGTATGGCCTCCACCGCCTCCGACTCGTAGCGCCAGGGAACGCGATCCGTCTTGAAGCGGGCCACTTTCGCCACGGTAGCTGTGTTGGGCAGCGGCGTGATGCCCGTGAGGACAAGCTGACGCAAGGCAGCGGCCTCCGCCAACCGAAAGATGGAGCCGACATTGGCCGGATACTCTACGCTTTGTAGCAGCGCTGCCACTTCCCGTGTCACAGGATGCGTACGCCGGTATGCCTTGAGAAACCGCTTCAAATCAGTGCCGATCAATGGCTTTGTGTTCATGGTGCGTGTCCGCGGGTGTGGGAGGAGAGGAGGCGTATGCCCTGCCGGTTCAAGTAGTTGTCTTTTGCGGGCCGGTGTTTTGCCCTACCCAATGACCATGCGCCCGGCTCATCTGGCACAAAGCCTGGAAGGCGGCTTCGCGCACCTGAGTGGAAGCGTCTTCGAGCAGGGATGCCAGTGCCGCTGCCCCGTCCAGACCGGTCATCTGGCCGATGGTGGCAATGGCGGCCAGGCGCACGTTTTGCGGCTGCATGGGTTGGAGTACGTCTACGAGTACGGATAGCGCCGCCGCGCCGCCGGGAACGCCGCGCCCCTGCGTGGTGGCCCATTCGACCAGCCAGGGCTGATCTTCCGGCGGTGTGGGCTGCCACAAGCGATTGGCGATACCCTTACTCTCTCGCAATTCGACAGCCGCTTCAGCGACGGATTGCACCCGCCATTGGTCATCTTTTTGTAGTCTCCGCAGCAGCGCCGTGGCCCATTCTTCTTCGACCAGCGCCAGACCGAACACGGCTGCGCGGCGCAACAGCGGATCGTCGAGCGTTGCCGCTTCTTGCAGCGTGGCCACGTCCGCGCCCGCATTCAGTCCAATGGCCTCCGCTGCCGCCTGGAAGAGTTGCTCATCGTCACCGGAGAGGATGCGCAGCAGCAGCTTGTCCGCCGCCGCGTGGTGCAGCCACCCCAGCGCGGCCACCACACCCTGGCGCACCGTCGCGTCCTCGTCCGCCAATGCCTGGGAGAGGAGGTCCAGGGCGGTGGCGTTTCCTAATGCGGGTAGGGCGGCCACAACTGCCTGTCGCAGCAGGGGATTGGGGCGATGGAGTAGTTGGCGCAGGAGCGTGAGGACGCCCGCTTCGCCTGTTTGCGCCAGGGCGAGGATGGCGCGCTGGCGCATGACCGCGGGCACATGGGGTTGCATGACGAGGCGACCCAGGCGCAGCAGAATCTGGCGGCGATGATCGCCTGCTTCCACTATTTCCGGCAGCCAGGTGACGGCCTGGAAGAGGCCATCTTGCAGGGGGTCGGTTTCGCTGTCGTGTAAAACGGCATCGACCAGCCCGACCGCGTCTGCGCGTGCGGCGTAGAAGCGCAGTGCGCCGTGCCAATGTGGATCGGCAGTGGCGTCGCGGGCGGCGGAGAAGGGTTGTGTTTGCGCCAGGTGGCTGGCGGCGAGGAAATCGCGCCAGATGGGTGAGCGAAAGCGCCATGTGCCGGTTTCCTGGTCGGTGAAAAGGCCGCTTTGCTCGCTGAAGCGCAGCAGGCGGCGCGGCGCGGTGCGCTCGCTGATGTTGTAGCGGGCGCAGGTTTGTTCCGCCAGGAGGATTACGTCCGCTTCGGTCAGGCTGTGTTCAGGTTCGGCCAGCCGGCGATAGGCGATTTCTTGCCACAGTTCGCGGGCGGCGGGGGCCTGCCAGGGGGGATCTTTTGCCGGCAATCGCGTCCGCAACGCAGCCTCAAAACGGTCCACCCAGCGGGGGGGGCGCTCCTTCTCCGAAGGGGCGAGGCCGGCTGCTCCCTGTTGCAGGCGTAGTGTCGTTTGCCACGTTGCCTGTCCGGGCGACCAGAAGTGGGAGAGGGGCAGTGGTTCTTGCCCGGTGGCCGCGGCTAACTGGCGCGCCAGGGATTCCGCTTGCCCGCCGCGCCAGGGAAGCAGGCCGCTGAGGACGAAGCCGGGCAGCATGAGGGGGGCGTAGCCGCGTTCGGGGGCGGCGATGAGGACGCGGGTTTCGGGGAATGGGTGCAGGAAGCCTTGCAGCCAGGATGCGAGGCGAGGGAGTTGAGATGCCGGCATTTCATCCGCCCCATCCAGCAGCAACAAAACGTGGCCCTCGGCGAATTTGCGCGTGAGGAGGTCGGAAATGCCGGCACTAACCACTCGTCCCAATCGCGGCTGCAAAAGCGTGCACAGCCCCTCCATGTCCGACGGCCATCCCGCCTGGGCCACATCCGCGGCGTGTAGCCATAACGGCAAATGCTCCTGCGCGCCCTCATTTTCCCCCGTGGCGAATAACCAACCCACATAAGCCAGCAGCGTCGTTTTCCCTGCGCCTGCTTCCGCCGCCAGCAGCACCCGTCGCCCATCGCGCCACAAGGAGCGCCACGGCAACAGGGAGGGCGGGGGGACCGCTGTGTGGCCGGCCAGCGTGGGCCAGAGATGATAGAGAGCGCGAATGCCGGCATCCGTCGTTGCTGTCGTGTCCATTTCCGTCAACGGCGCGATGATTTTTGGCGGCACAAACACCTGAGCCAATGCGACCGCGCTGCCCCAATCATGTTGTCGCGCCAGCCATTGCGCCAGATCGGCGCGATACCGCTCCTCCGTACTCGACTGCACCCAATCATAGGTGCGCCGCCAGCGCGCGACCAGCCGCTCTCCGGTTTTCTCCAGCCGCGGCCAGAGCCAAAAGAAGAGGGTTGCCCCCAAGAGCAGGCCTAACCCTATGCCCAGCAGCAAGGATAGCATATCGAGCCGCCATAGCATTGTGCTGCGCCCAAGCAAAAAAGCCGGGATAGAGAAGGATTTGAATAGCATAAAACTGGTGTGATTGACGCTGACGCAATCGATTGGCGAAGTTGGCGTTAAGGACTGGCGCTGAAATAAAACGGAAGTGACTATACAGGTCATCTGCCCAGATTGGACCAATTTGCTCTGGTTGAATCTTATTGATGTCTACAAAATTGGTCCAATCTCTCGGAGACGTGAATAGTTACAAACGGAAATTGTAGCGCCAGTTTGAAGGAGCGGTAAGGAAACAACTTCGTTGTCTTATGCAATTTCCGCTCCTAGGCGTTGAGGCCGCTATCTTAGCACGCCCGCGCGGTCTTGTCACAGTTACGCACTTCCCAGATGGGCGTCGTTTTCCCAACCGCTCCCGTCCTTCTGGAGATTGTCCCCGCCGCAACTGTCTCAACAAAAAAGCGGTAGGTTTCGTGCGAAACCCACCGCTTTTTCTGTTTGACAAGCACCTGGTCAGCTCGCGCTCACCAGGTGTTTGCTCATGAGGGTTTACTTAAATGCCGGCAAAGCCTCCGCGCCCAAAGGCGTGGTGGGAATGCCGTTCTCGAAGCCTGTGACGATGCTGGCATCCCAGGTTCCCCAACGACCGGAGCCGTCGGTGCAGGCCCAGTAGCCCTGAACCTGGAGGTTGCCCGCGTAGTGGCCTTGCGAGATAGCGCCACAGCGGGAGCCGTCGGTGTAGATGAAGCGAATGCGTGGCGGGTTGGGGATGAACTGCCATGCACCCATACCGCCGCTTTCGTCCATGTACGTGCCATCATCGTAGAAGGAGAGCGTGCCGGAGATCGTGCCACCACCGCGCGTGTAGTACGTGTAGTCCAGTGTCAACTGCGCGCCGCCACATTCCACGGTCACGTCAGCCTGGGTCATTGCCGGCATACTGCCCGGATTGTCGGTGTCGTGAACCACTTCATTGGACAGCGTGCCGCAGGCATTCTGGTCCACCGTCACCTGGTAGGTGATGGTCGCCGGTTCCTGCACCACGGGCGCGAAGTCGAAGCAGACCGCCATGCCGTCGGTGACGGCGATGTCGTTGTAGGCGTACTGAACGCCCGCCGAACCATCCGCATTCTCCAGACCAATCGTGCCCGCCGTTACGTCGCCGGTGAGGTTGTTGTAGGCGAAGACGTACTCATACTCGCCCGGATCAGGCTCGTAATAGGCAACCAACTCGAAGTCATAGGTCGGGTTGCCGCCGGCAGGCCAGTCTTCCACGTCGTCGTACTCAATGACAACGGCCACGGGTTGACCGCCGCTGGTGAGGTTAGCAATTGTTACGCCCCGGTTTGTGCCGGCATCGTAAACAATTTCCATGTCTCGCCAGAACATCGCCATCAAGTTGTCCGGATCACCCGCCGTCGGGATTGGCTCATTCACCCACGGCTGCGCTCCAGGCGTTGACGGCTCAAAGAAGGCAAAGCCATCGTCCGTGAAGTGAATCAACTCACCCTGATACTCACCGAAGAAGCTGAACGGACCGCCCGTCGGGTTCACCGAGTAATCAACTGTGTCGCCGAAGACGGTCGGATCAGGCGTGATGCCATAGGCCGCCAGGTCCACGTACGCGCCATCCGTCGCCAACGGAGCCGTGCACCCACCCGGATCGGTATCACTGGTTGCTATCTGGTACGTATAGCCCGGAAGAACCATCGTGCCCGTCCAGGTCAACTGGTTCCCCACCACGTCTACCGTGCCGAAGGAAGCAGAAGCCGACCCAGGTACGTAGGTCAGGCCATCCGGAATCGTATCCGTGAGCATGTAACTCAGATCTTCATTGGTCACGTTCGGTTGCACCGTGATCGTGTAGGTCAACGTATCGCCTGGATTGGGCGCCGCATTGTCCACACTCTTGGTCACGTCATCCGCCACGCGGCTCAACGTTACCGGAGCACTCCCCAGGTTGCCCGGATTGCCCGGATCCGTACCCAGGTCAAAGATGCCATACCACACGAGGCCTTCGCTGAGCAGACCCGTGCCGTCCCAATAGACGCGCAAGTCAAACGGCTGGCCCGGAGGAACCGCGGCAGGGCCTTCCACCCACATCAGGCCCGCATCCGCATCCGGTACGGAGGCCGTCGCCAACGTTACTTCGTCTGGCGGATTGTCGGATTCCTGCCAGTTCTGCACCAACACCCACCAGTCGCCTGGCGTCGGGTTGTCGAACTCGCAGATTTCCGTCCAGGAAGAAGTCGTGCTGGCGCATAACTCTTCACCCGGTTCGGGGCCGTTGCCATTGGTGTCCAGACCGACGAACAGGTCAATGTCCGGCGCCTCGGAAGCCGTGATCTGAGCCACGAACCAGAGATCACCGGGGTTAACCGTGACCGAGGTCCAGAAGGTGGTGCCGTCGTTCAGATTGTCGTAAGGATCGGTGTTGGTCGGGTCCTGGCTAAGCATCTCGGTTGTGATGGTTGCCGGAGCCGGACCGTGGAAGGTGGAAGTGAGATCGGTGATCTCAATCGCCGTGTTGTCAGGAACCAACCAGGAACCGGCGTCACGCCGCGTGGTGATGTTCACTTCCGTCGGCAGCTCGCCCAGCACTGGTATGACGGCCACAGGCATGTGCGCTTCGGGGATTTCCCCGCCGCCACCGCCGCCGCCGTACTCAATGTTCAGCGTCCATTCCTGGAACACGCCGGTGTCGCCACCCGCGCTGTCGCCCATGCACAGCATCCACATGCCGGAGGCGTTCTCGCCGTTGAAGTCGGCGAAACTGCTGTGTCCGACCACCGAATCAGGATTCGGGTAGTAGTCGCAGCGACCGTCCGTCGTGCAGACGAATTCGGAGGAGCCGATGGTGTTGCCCATCGTCTCCGCGTCGTCGCCAGAGGCATCGTCGAACAGCAGCGGCGTGCCGTCCAGGTTGGAGCTGTCGCCGCAGCAGCCTTGTCCATCGTCGGCAGGCTCAGCGTAACCGACGCGGCTAAACACGCCCAGAATGTTGCCATCGGGGCTTTGCAGTTTCACTGTCAGGTCGCCGATCCAGGTGTGGGTCGCGCCCAGAGACAGGGTGACGTTGCTCACCGTCTCGCCGCCAGGAATGCTGGAGGCGTCGATGGTGTCGCAAGCCATGCTGCCCAGCGAGCCATCGTAGGCATCGTCGGGGATGTCCAGGTTCGGGTTGGAGGTCTCGCTGAAGCTGCCGCCGCCGCCGCCGCCGGCCACACTCCCTTCAATGATGAAGGGGAAGCCCTGCTGCGTGAGCGTACCGCCGTCATTGGCCGGACCCCAGGTGCCCGTGTACTGCATGGCGTTGCCCGTGGTCGTTTCGCCGTTGATGGTGATCGGCGGCGCCCACGGACCAGAGTACGAGGCGCTGCCGTCCGTCATCCAGTCCAGCCAGTACGTGCCGGCAGGCAGGGTGACGCCCGCGGAAGCGACGTTGGCGAATATGGCGCGACCGGTCGTGCCTTGCGTCGTCTCGCTAACGCGATACATGTTGGCCCAGGTGGAGTTGGTCAGGCGGTTGGTGCCGGTGTCGCCAAAGATGACGCTGCTGCCCGGATCATTGGGCGGGCCATCCCAAATCTGGTAGTAGACGCCCGTAATCGGGGAAGGATTGGTGGGCGCGTTTGTCTGGTAGCCAAAGAAGGTGATCTGGTCGATGTTCCAGCCATCGGGATCGCTAATGGTGAAGTCATCGGCGATGCGGTTGCCCACGGTGAACTGGTGGCCGAAGCCGAGGGTGGTCATGAGCAGGGTGGTGCTTTGCAGCACGCTTTCGTCCGCGCCGCCCGCGCCGCAGCCGGCGCAGTTGACCAGCGGGCCGTTGTCGTAGAGAACGTCCTGCGGAGCCTGGTAGTCACCGAGGGCGGGAGCCGTGCCGGTGGGGGCGTTACTATCCGCGCCGGTCGTTTCCCGCGCCAGACCCGGGTCGCCGCCGGTGAGGACGGGACGGTTCACGGGCGCGTTTGCCGGGGCCGGGGTGAGGATAACGTTGGAGAAGGTCCAGTCACCGGGTGTTGCGCCGGAGGCATCTGCCGTGATGGTCAGTTCCTGCGTTTCGCCGGCCATGAGGCTGAAGCTGGCCGGTTCAATGGTCAGGGGGAAATCGCCTGCCCAGCTTGCCGTCCAGGAGCCGTCCACGGTGGCCATGACTGTGCGCGTCCAGGAGCAGTTGCCGGCCACGCATTGTGAGTTCGCCATGCTGGCGATATTCAGGGCACGGGGATCGCCGCCCAGATCGGGGTTGGCGTCCGTGAAGTTGCTGATGGACTCATCCAGCACCAGGCCAGCCTGGGCCGCCCAGTCCACCTGCATCCGGCCCGCGCCCATGTCGAACGGGTCGGCGGGGGTGACGTTGTCTTCTTTCGTCGGACCCATGTACACGGCAGTGGTCATGATCGCCGACTGAATCTGCGGCGGGGACCAGTTCGGGTGGAGCGATTTCAGCAGCAGGCTGACACCCGCGTCGTGCGGGCTGGACATGGACGTTCCGCTGAGGAAGTCAAACTCGCTCTGACCATCCGGCGGGATGACGCCATCGGCCACGGCCGCGTAGATGTCTACGCCGGGACCCATGATGTCCGGGATGATGGTGTCAAACGTGGTATTCGGACCACGGGAGCTGAAGCCTGCCGTGTGATCGCCGTTCGCCGGGTCTACGGTACGCACCGCTTCAGGGATGGTGGCCACGTGACCGGAACCACCGGCCAGCCACGCTTCCAGCACCTGGGCGTCGGCGTAGCCAATGTGCGCTGCCGGCAAAAAGTGCGGGTCGGCGTTCGTGGATTCACCATTGCTGGCCGCGTTGGCCAACACGAAACCGCCGGCGCCGCCGGCCAGGACGTTCGCGCCCTTGTCCACGCGGGCGATGGAGCCGCGGTCGCAGACCACGATTTCACCACTCCACGTTCCGGGCGGGAACGGGTTGAGGCATTGCTCCGGATCGGGGTCGCCGTTGTCATAGTCTCCGGCGTACACAATCATCTCCGGCCCATAGCCGGCGGTGATGGCGCGGCCAACCATGTCGGCGGGCGGATTCGTGCCGCCGCTCATGTTGACGATGCCGGTTTCATAGGTGCGCGCCTGCGTCGCCGCGGCGACGCTGGTGAGCCAGGGGGAGCGGTGCGCGGCCGTGGAAGGACCGGGGCCGCTGTTGCCGGCGGAGGCGGACACAAACACACCCACCGCCGTCGCGGAAAGGAAGCCTTCTTCTACCGGGTCGCCCCAGGCCAACGGACCACCGCTGATGGAATAGTTGATGGCGTCGATCAGACCCGGATAGATGCCGTTCAATTCCACAATTTTGTCAATCGCCTCCAAGACGGAGAAGGTGGGGCAGCCAGCCGTGCAGACGTCCATGGACATGACGTGCGCGTGCGGGGCCACGCCCTTCACCTGCGCCTCAATCGTGATGGTGGGCGCTTCCAGCACGGCATCGGCGAAGTTGCCGGCGGCGGTGCTGGCGGTGTGGCTGCCGTGGCCGTCGGAGTCTTCCGGCGTCACCGCTTCGGTGACGAAGCTGTACGCGCCGATGAGTTTGTCATTGCAGGTGTAGGCGGGGTTGTACTGCGGGTCGCCCGGATCGCAGACGCCGAAGTACTGCGGCGGGGCGGGGAAGTCGTAGCCATCCACCGGGCCGGGATCGGCAAACGACGGATGATCGAAATTGATGCCGCTGTCCAAGACGGCGATGACGGTTCCTTCGCCCAGGCTGGGCGTGCCCGTGGCGCTGCCGTCCCAGACGTTGTTCGCGCCGATCCATTCAGGGCTGGAATCCGTAACCATCTGTTCTATGCGTTCGCGGAACAGCAGTTTCACGCCGTTGAGGGTAGCGACGGAGGCCGCTTCTTCGGGCGTGAGGGCCAACACGACGGCATTGAGCGCGTACTGGTACTGCGCTCCCGCGGTCACATTGCGCCCAAGGGCGGCGGCCGCCGCACTGACCAGAGAATTCTGCGCGTCAATCAAGTGAGCGCGATAGGCCACGGCGGCCGCGCTCTTGATGTCGAACGTGCCCGCCGCTTCGGCGCTGGTGGCCGCCAGGCCGGCGACGCCGCCATTGTAGAGCGCCAGGGGGGCGTCGTTGAGTTGCACGATGTAGTTGGCTACACCAGTGGCTCCCTTGTCTTGCACTATCGGAGCCGGAACGCGCTCAACCGCTACCGGTTGAAAGCTCATCTCCGATGGTTGGCTCGCGCTGACGGTGGCCGCGAAGAGTGAGACCAGTGCGATCAGGACGATAGCCAGGATAGATTTTTTACTCATTGCATCTCTCCTAAATCAGGCTGTAGTTTTCCCGCAGGCAAGGCGCGTGGGAAATGCGTTTGCCGCAAGCGGATACGGAATGGGGATGGATGATAGAACATTGGTGAATTGAAGTTGTGCTTATGAAAACTCTCCTTACTTCTGATATCAAGTGTCCTTCATTTGCATAAGCGCAAACGCAGTTCTCGCAACAATGAGGGGGCGTTTGCTGCTTTTGGCTAGAGACTGGAGGGGGCTAGAATTTTTAGTCCGGGACGGCTGAAGTTAGATGAACAGTCAGGCTGTTGTTCCGGTAGCAGCAGAACAAAGCAATATGGATCGTAAGACTTATGTCTGCCCAGGAACGCGCTCATCTTAGGCTAATTTTAGCCGCTGGCAGTATTTCGTCAAGGAATGTGGGGAGCCTGGTTAGATGATGGTCTATAAGAGGGTTTGTACGTGGGGGGAATGCCGGCACAAAGGCAGACCACGAGTTATTCTTTACGCGGCGGTTAGGTTATACTGACGACCATGCAAATTCCAGAAAAAACGTTCGTAAATGTCTTGTTGGCGGCGTTGCCTTTATTGTTGGTGCTCTATTTAATGATGGGGCGGCGATGGAAGGGTAGTCAGGCAGGTCCGGTTGGTTGGGCGGTGGCGGCGGTGGTGGCCGTGGTATGGTTTGGCGCGGGGGCTGATTTGTTGTGGGTGGCCTGGGGGCGGTCTGTGCTGCTGGCGCTGTACGTTCTGTACATTATTTGGATGGCTCTTCTGTTTTATCATGTGGTGAATGAGGCGGGGGTGATCGGGGCGATGCGGGAGATAATGCCGGCATTTGCGCCCGACCGCACCACCCAAGCCCTCCTGCTTGGCTGGTTATTCGCCTCCTTCCTGCAAGGCGCCAGCGGCTTCGGCGTCCCCGCGGCTATTGTGGCTCCATTGCTCGTTGGCCTCGGATTCGCCGCCGATCAGAGCGTGGTGATGGCCCTGATGGGACACTCCTGGGCCGTCACCTTTGGCTCGCTCGGTTCCTCCTTCCTGGCCTTGATGGCGGCCACGGGGCTGCCAGGAACCATGCTCGCCAGCCCTGCCGCCACTTTGTTGGGCATAAGTTGCCTGCTGTGCGGTTTGGGCACGCTGCTAATCGCCGGGGGCGGGGCCGCGTTGCGCCAGCGCTGGTATTCTGCCGTGGGGTTGGCGGCGATTATGGCCGGCGTGCAGTGGGGATTGGCAACTGCCGGATTGTGGACGCTGGCGGCATTCGGCGCGGGCTTTGCGGGCATGGTGGCCGGCATCCTTCATTTTCGTTTTGGCTGGTTGGACCGGGGGCGGATGCGCGGAGAGGCCAACCGTGCGGTCAAAATGGACCGGGGGGCTTTGTGGTCCATTTTCTTCCCCTATTTGCTGTTGGTGGTGATTATCGTGCTGGGGCAGTTGGCGCTGGACAAACCTCTGAATGCGGTGCAGTTGAATTTCACGTTTCCGCAGGTGCGTACATCGTACGGCTGGACGACGGCGGCGGGAGCGGGCCGCTCCGTGTCGGTGTTTGGGCACGCGGGGGCGTTGTTGTTGTACAGTAGTGTGCTGGCTTATGCCTGGTTCCGTCGGCGCGGGACGCCGCGTGGTGACGGATACCGGGCTTCTCTGATCGTGCGGAAGACGGTGAAGGGTTCGGTGAGTTCGACGCTGGCGATTTTTACGCTGGTGGCGATGGCGGTGACGATGCAACATGCCGGCATGACCCAACTCCTGGCCGAGACATTAAGCAACACAGGCCGCCTCTTCCCCTTCCTCAGCCCCTTCATTGGCGCCCTTGGCGCCCTGATGACGGGCAGCAACACCAACAGCAACGTCGTCTTCGCCCAGTTGCAGCAGCAAACCGGGCAGGCCCTGAATCTGGCCCTGCCCCTCATCCTGGCAGCGCAAACCACCGGCGGCGCCTTGGGCAGCAGCTTCGCCCCCGCCAAAATCATTGTCGGATGCAGCACTGTTACCGGAGCGGACGATGGGCGGGTGCTGCGTTCCGCCACTGCTTACGGCCTGATCATGATCACCATCATCGGCGTCATCGTTTGGGTTGCCAGCGCCGTGGGATAGCCGCGCCTACTTCGGGTTCGTCCAAAATAAGCTTTGCATTATCCTACAAGCAAGAACCCTTTCAGCGCATCCGTCAATTCCCGAACGAAGCCGCTATTAACGGATGCGCCCTTTATTTTAGACGCACCGGATGCTGATGGACGCGGCTGTGCGCCGCCTTGACAATCGCCAGAATCCGATCGACCGTTTCTTCCTGCCTGCCCGCGGCATTCACCACGCAGTAGTCAAACGCCTGCACCTGCTTCATTTCCTGCCGCGCCGTGGCAATGCGCAAATTTAACCCTTCCGGTGTCTCTGATTTGCGTTCTTGCAGTCGCTGCAACAGGGATGCTTCCGACTCCGCCACGAGGAAGATAGAGATGCAATTGGGAATCAGTTTGCGCACGGTGGCCGCGCCCTGGATGTCCAGGCGCATGATCACGTCTCTCCCGCTGTCCAAAGCGTCCCGAATTTGCTGCTTGGGAATGCCTTTGTAGTCGTTATAGACGACGGCGTATTCTAGCAGTTCGTCATTCTCGATCATGGCCGCGAATTGGTCGCTGGTGACGAAGAAATAGTCATACCCTTCCACTTCTCCCACGCGCGGCGGGCGGGTCGTGGCGGTGACAACGAAATGGAACTTTTGCGGCTGCGTGGCAATCAGTTGGCGGGCGATAGTGTCTTTTCCCACGCCCGAAGGACCAGAAATGACGACGAGGACGGGGTATTCAGGACGCTGATAAAGGTTTTCCTGTGGCAAAGCAGTCAATTCTCCTCTTGAAATAGGGTGTAGGGCGAGTTTCTGGAAAGTTGGCGGTTGGTGGCGTTAGCGGCGCTGCCGGTTCGTGGCAGAATGAGCATTTGCTTCGCCTGTCGGGTGATGCCGGCATTACGAATATCCTCGTGCTGCCTGGCGTGCCTCGCGGGAGATACGGGGTGATTTCGTTGTTCAGGACGGTTGGCGTTTGGTGGCGGATGGCAACCATATCTTACCAATGAACCGCCAGGAATGCACGCGATGGGATAGTTCTGCCGGCAACGAGCGGAGACGTTATAATAGAAGACGTCAGGCCGTTTTTTCACGAGGGGTAACTGCGGAGCGTTAGTAGTTACCACGAGGGCAGCTTTTCTTGCTGCTTCCGTTTCTCATTGACGAGGTGATACACAATCATGCCAATGTATGACTACCGCTGCCAGAATTGTCGCCGTCGCGCGCGCTTGTTTTTCTCCTACGCGGAATATGACTCAGCGGAGCCTGTTTGCCCGCACTGCCAGAGCAATCGGATGTTGCGCATCATTGGCCGGGTGGCGTTGGGCAAGTCGGAGGAAAGTCGTTTTGACGCGCTGGCGGACGACAGCGTGATGGCCGGGTTGGATGAGGAAGACCCACGGGCGCTGGGCCAGTTTATGCGCAAGATGAGCCGGGAAATGGGCGAAGACCTGGGGGATGAGTTTCACGAGGTGGTGGACCGCCTGGAAAAAGGGCAGTCGCCCGATGAGATTGAGTCGTCTATGCCGGACCTGGCGGGCACGGAGTCGTCGTTTGCGGGGGATGATTTTTAGGCAGCCGGGCTGCGATGATACGACGTAGGTCGGATTGGACGACCTGAGGGTCGCGCTGGGCGTCCAGGACGACCCATCGTTGCGGTTCGGCGGCTGCCAGCGTATGAAAGCCGTGCCGCACGCGCTGGTGAAAGGTGAGGGCTTCCAGGTCCAGGCGGTTCATTTCTTCGCCACCCTGGGTGCGGCGGGCCAATCCTGATGCGACGTCTATGTCGAAGAGGATGGTCAGGTCGGGGATGAGGCCGCCGGTGGCGAAGTGGGTGATCTGGCGCAGGGTGGGCAGGTCCAAGCCGCGCCCGTAACCCTGGTAGGCGAGGGTGCTGTCAAAGAAGCGATCGCAGAGGACGAGAATGCCGGCATTCAACGCCGGACGAATCACCTCATGCACAATCTGCGCCCGCGACGCCGAATATAGCAGCAGTTCCGTCTGCGGCATCATCCCCGTATTGCGCACATCATGCAAACAATCCCGAATCTGATCGCCGATGCGCGTTCCCCCCGGTTCCCGCGTCGGCAACACCTGCCACCCCTGCTCCCGTAAAAACGCCCCCAACAAACCGATCTGTGTTGTTTTCCCTCCGCCTTCCGGCCCCTCAAACGTAATAAACATACCCTGTCCCGAAAAGTAGAGACTACAAAAGTCCCGATCTGGCACATCGACGGATGCTCTGCCGTGAGATTTTTGTCGTCTTTTCAAGTGAACGATTAATTGGTGGATTTGTGAATCGTCGAATGGCTAATGGAGTCATCCTGCTCTGACCACCAGACTACCCAAGATTGGTTCATTCTCCAGGAATGGTAACCGCCAGGCCAGATTGGACCTGTTTTCTCCGGTGAAATTGGCCCAATCTCCAGAGAGCGATTAAATCAGCGGAAATGCCTGGAGAGCGGCTATCCAGCTAGTCAGTAACCGTCCGAAAAAAGGCATGAAGTTATTTTCGGACGGTTACTTAGCCGTTACCAGGAACGAACCGATCTGAACAGGAGCGAGTATCCGGTCACGGAATTCGTTTACATGGCGCTGCTCTGTTCCGGGGTTGTGCCTTCGTTGCGCGCATTGTTGAAAATGCGCACGTGCCGATTTGGTTCCTTGCCGTAGCTGTGCGAAACCAGGTTCGCCTGGCGCGCCAGTTGGTGTTGGTAGCGACGAATGGCGGAGCCGGCGGGACTCAAGTCCACGCTGCCGCGTCCCGACTGAATCAGGTTGATTGCCTTCTCCGCCTCGGAGATCGCTCGCTCAAAAGGGTCCTGAGGCGCTGCCTCCAGGCTCAGCGCCTCCGCCAGAAAATTCTCGATCTGGTTGACCGTATTGGCTCGCAGAACGTAAATCGGTTTCCGCTTCTGTTCCGCGTCGCTGATCACGCGCCGCCGCCGCCGGTAGTAATTCTTCAGCGTCAGCAGCACATCCGCGTCGCTGAGTTCGTCCACCAGTTCGACGCGCACGCCCAGTGATTGCCCCGCCTGGATGATGCGGTTACGCGCCACGCCGTAGGAGAAGATGCGCAATGATTTGGGCGGATCCCCGCTGGCTACGAAATTCGCCTGGGGCCGCCCGCTGCCGTTGCCGCTGCTTTCCTGGCGTGCGCGTCGTGACGATTTGCCGGCATCTTGTGCGCGCTGCCCTTGTGCGGTGGAGAGAGTACGGGGCGAGAGGCCGGGCGCATCCTTCAGCAGTTCTTGCCGCTCCACCTGAATCTGGCCGTTTTCATCGCGGAAGCGTAGTTCCACATTCATGGGGCGGCGGCGCAACATGGCATCCACGGAGTCGGCCACGCTGCGATGCACCAGCAGTCGCTGTCGGTCCTGGATTTCCACCATGATGTTAAAAGTAGGTGGTGCGCGCCGTTCCAGGACCGTTTTTTGCGTGCCGCGGCGGCGGGCTTCCTCGTCGGAGAGGGTGACGCTTTCGATGCCGCCGACCAGATCGGAGAGGGTGGGGTTGAGGAGCAGGTTGTCCAGGCTGTTGCCGTGGGCCGTGCCGATGAGTTGCACGCCGCGTTCGTTGATGGTGCGCGCGGCTTTGGCTTCCTGCTCGCGCCCGATTTCGTCGATGATGATTACTTCGGGGTTGTGGTTTTCCACTGCCTCGATCATCGTCTCGTGCTGGTGGGACGGGCGGGGAACCTGCATCCGGCGGGCGCGCCCCACGGCGGGGTGGGGGATGTCGCCATCGCCGCCGATTTCGTTGGAGGTGTCTACGATGATGACCCGTTTGGTTTCGGAGAGGACGCGGGCCATTTCGCGCAGCATGGTGGTTTTGCCCACGCCGGGGCGACCGACGAGGAGGATGCTGTTGCCTTCGGCGACGATGTCGGCGATGATGTCGAGTGTGCCGTAGACGGCGCGTCCGACGCGGCAGGTGAGGCCGACGACTTCGCCGCGGCGGTTGCGGATGCCGGAGATACGATGGAGGGTGCGGGTAATGCCGGCACGATTGTCATCATCGAAATCCCCAATTCCCTCCACCACCACGCCAATTTCCGCCTGCGTCACTTCCCCCTGGCGCAGCACCACCTCCCCATCAAAGTAACGAGCCGTGGGTTGGCGACCGAGGTCCATCACCACTTCAAGCAGTTCCTCGTCGCGGTCGATTTCTTGGATTCGATCCCGCACGCCTGCCGGCAGCACCGCCAGCAGCGCGTGCAATTCTTCTCTAGCTTGTTCTTTAGACATTGTTGTTTTGTATCTTCTTGCTGTCTGGTGCATGAAGCGGCTGATTGCCGTCGTCCCAGGAAAATTCAATTCTTACGGAGTGTGTTGTTGCCACGGGCTTGCCCGCGTGGCGCAATCAGTAGGGCGAAAGGGGCAAAACGAGCACGTCAGGAGCGTTGTTTCGGTCGCGCCGGTGGGTGCGAGATGAAAGGGGTGCTGCCGGCAACTTGCTTGCTGGCGATGACGGCGGCGCGTTCCGGCTGCAAGGCGGGTGCGCGCTTGACGATGTGCCGCACCATGACGGCGTAGCTGCCGCTCAGCCGGAAACCGAGCCGCGGTAGGATGTTTTGCAGCCAGCCCTGGTAACGGGGAACGCAGCAGTAAAGGGGGCGGTCGGCTTCGGGTGGTTTGAGTTGGAGGGCGGCGGCGATGATGGTTTCTGCCGGCATATGCGCTCCCGGATGAATGAACAAACTTAACCAGCTTGCTCCTGGTCCATCGCGGCGCTGCACCAACGCCGTCATCTCCCCATCCTCATGCAGCACCCACACCGCCCCATCTTGCAGCGGCGGTGATGGTTCCACCAATTGAATCAATCGGGGAACGATGTTCGCATAAAGCAAATGGATGTCCCAATCATCCACTGACTTGCGCGGGGTGAGGATCTGCGGCCCGGCCGCTGCCTCATACGTCCGCAGCATCCACACGTCCTTGCGCGTATACACGGCAAAACCGGCACGGCGCAGCAGCGGCAGCTCGTCGCCCAACTCGCTTACTTCCGCGATCAGGTGCTGCACTCCTTGCTGGCCTGCTTCCACGGCCAACTGGTCCATCAGTGGCAGCCAGATGTCCAGCGCATCGCCATTTCCTTGCTGCTCGCCCGTCATGGCAGGTTCCGCCAGTTCCAGGCCGACGCGAATCAATTGGGCCTGCGCGCCCTCTTCGCGCAGTTGCAGTTGCACGAAACCGGCAGCGCCATTTTCGTCCGCTTTCCAGATGTATGTCGAAAAGGGGCGGCCCATTAACATGCCGGCAAGCGCGCTGCGTACAGGGTGGACGTCGCTTGTCAGCGCCGACTCAGCGTGGAAGGAAATTGACTCACCACTCAGGCGATGTACCAGAGCCAGATCACGCAAATCAAAAAGGCGTATCATCACTCAGGAGTGTAGCAACACGCGCCCGTCCCTGCAAGCAAATCCGCCACCCACATAGGATTTTTCAGTAGTCGTATCGAAGGCGGCTTTTCCCGAAGTTGCGGCGATTTGCCACAAGAGTGAGAAGCAAACGCGATTTGCTCCAACTCGCTTTCGGATGGCAGATTTCCGGACTACTGAAAAACCCTGTCACGAGGGCGATTCTGGGGGGATGCGTGAACCGTAAGGTCTGGCCTACGGTTTGCGGTCAAGTTTCAATCGCGGGGGGCGATTCTGGGGGATTCATGCTCCGCCAGTCTACCCAGACCAGCCGTATCATGTGCGTTTCAATCGCGGGGGGCGATTCTGGGGGATTCATGCGGGCAAGGCGCAAAACTGCCCTTCGTAATGCAGCGGTTTCAATCGCGGGGGGCGATTCTGGGGGATTCATGCAAGAACATCGTCGGACTACCGATAATCGGCCATAAGTTTCAATCGGGGGGCGATTCTGGGGATTCATGCCAGAAAGTTTAGGATACCAATTAGTGGGTCGCAAGTTTCAATCGCGGGGGGCGATTCTGGGGATTCATGCAACGCCACCGCCCATTCCGCAAACGCAGCCGCCGGTTTCAATCGCGGGGGCGATTCTGGGGGATTCATGCCCCAAAAGTTGGAGCCACTTCCGTTATCATCTATCGTTTCAATCGCGGGGGGCGATTCTGGGGATTCATGCTACAAGGGACAGGAAATCCTGTCCGTCTACGACACCGTTTCAATCGCGGGGGCGATTCTGGGGATTCATGCAACAATTACCATCAAACAACCTTGGGGCATGGTTCATGTTTCAATCGCGGGGGCGATTCTGGGGATTCATGCGGCGAATCCGCCGAATGGTTGGGAAGTATAGCGCTTGTTTCAATCGCGGGGGCGATTCTGGGGATTCATGCCGGTGTGTTCTAATGCGCCTCAGTCTGGCAAATCGTTTCAATCGCGGGGGCGATTCTGGGGATTCATGCACAACCAACCCCGTAGGAATTGCGCTGCTGTCTGAAGTTTCAATCGCGGGGGCGATTCTGGGGATTCATGCAACACGTGCCGATGTTTTTATTGCCTTTAATTCGCGTTTCAATCGCGGGGGCGATTCTGGGGATTCATGCCAGCAGGCCGACAGAACTGATACAACGCCTGCTAGTTTCAATCGCGGGGGCGATTCTGGGGATTCATGCCCATTGGTCGCCGCCGCGCCCAGGTCTAGTACCGCAGTTTCAATCGCGGGGGGCGATTCTGGGGATTCATGCATGCGCTTATCCTGCTATCCTCCGCCGGCAAAAGCTGGTTTCAATCGCGGGGGGCGATTCTGGGGATTCATGCATTGTCTTTTTGATGGCTTTGGCGGGTGCGTCTCCAGTTTCAATCGCGGGGGCGATTCTGGGGATTCATGCAGATGGCGGCGTTGTCGTCAATCGTGCCGCCTAGCGTTTCAATCGCGGGGGCGATTCTGGGGATTCATGCACACCGACGATAATCCGCTGCATCTCCGGCACGGTCATGTTTCAATCGCGGGGGCGATTCTGGGGATTCATGCTAGAGGTTGCCATCTGGTCCGATAGCCAGCGCATTGTTTCAATCGCGGGGGCGATTCTGGGGATTCATGCCGGGACAAACCCCTCGCGCCTATTCCAAATACTCGTTTCAATCGCGGGGGCGATTCTGGGGATTCATGCCCATGGAAGGATTATGCAACAGAAGAGTTCTATGTCGGTTTCAATCGCGGGGGCGATTCTGGGGATTCATGCGGTCTGCCGGCTGCCGCGAGCGCCCTATGTTTCGGGTTTCAATCGCGGGGGGCGATTCTGGGGATTCATGCTAACCGCGCTGCTGTTGCCTATGCCAAATTCGCCCAAGTTTCAATCGCGGGGGCGATTCTGGGGATTCATGCCTGTCAACAGCTGCGAGGGGGGCTGGTGAGCGACGCTGGTTTCAATCGCGGGGGCGATTCTGGGGATTCATGCTTGGCGCGGTGGGTATCGTGGTATGAGGCAATAGAGGTTTCAATCGCGGGGGCGATTCTGGGGATTCATGCGCGCGCCATCAGTGATGCGGCGCGCCGCAATCGCATGTTTCAATCGCGGGGGCGATTCTGGGGATTCATGCAAAGAGCAAGAGGCGTATCTCAAGGAGCAAGCAAAGTTTCAATCGCGGGGGCGATTCTGGGGGATTCATGCTTGGATTCCCTGGGCAGCACATGGTATCGTGTGCCGTTTCAATCGCGGGGGCGATTCTGGGGGATTCATGCTGGCAGCGTCGAGGCGGGGAATGCGGCGCTGAGCCTGTTTCAATCGCGGGGGCGATTCTGGGGATTCATGCTTCTTCCACGTCCTGGTATGGGGGCTGATTCCCAATGTTTCAATCGCGGGGCGATTCTGGGGATTCATGCAACAACAGAAGATGAATGGAGCCTAATTCCCGAAGAGTTTCAATCGCGGGGGGCGATTCTGGGGATTCATGCCGTGCTCATGTCGCGCCTGCTGGCGCAGCTTACCGTTTCAATCGCGGGGGCGATTCTGGGGATTCATGCCCAGGAATGCCGTTTGCGGGCTGGTATAGCTGCGGCCTGTTTCAATCGCGGGGGCGATTCTGGGGGATTCATGCTTTGTTGGTAGTCTCTGAGTGTGACGGTCATTGGAGTTTCAATCGCGGGGGCGATTCTGGGGATTCATGCAAATCAGTATGGAAATCCGTCAGGATTCCGTCACGTTTCAATCGCGGGGGGGGCGATTCTGGGGATTCATGCTTGTTCGTGTTACCTGATGCTCGTAATGAGCCTGGTGTTTCAATCGCGGGGGCGATTCTGGGGGATTCATGCGACCTATCCTTTGCTCCTTTTGTACGTCAGGTGGAAGTTTCAATCGCGGGGGCGATTCTGGGGATTCATGCGAATGGCAACGAGGATTGGCAAGAAGAGCTGCTATCGTTTCAATCGCGGGGGCGATTCTGGGGATTCATGCCCCGTTGCCCCGTCTTGGTGTGGTTTGACATAGCCAACGTTTCAATCGCGGGGGCGATTCTGGGGATTCATGCGAATCAAAGAGAAAAAAATGAATGCGAATTTAACAGTTTCAATCGCGGGGGCGATTCTGGGGATTCATGCGGCTTTCCGCCGTTTTGTGGCTTGCTGGCAGGCCGTGTTTCAATCGCGGGGGCGATTCTGGGGATTCATGCTTGAGGAAGTCAACCAGCACACAACAGGAGAGAGTGGTTTCAATCGCGGGGGCGATTCTGGGGATTCATGCCCCCACTCTCGTTGAAGTTCATTGACAATTGTTTTGGTTTCAATCGCGGGGGGCGATTCTGGGGATTCATGCGCCGTTGCCCACAGTAGCCACTGATGGCTAGTTTGTTTCAATCGCGGGGGCGATTCTGGGGATTCATGCCTTGTCGTGGTTTGTGGCTTCCGTCCCCGGATGCCAGTTTCAATCGCATGGGGGCGATTCTGGGGATTCATGCCAACAGGAGAATCAAAAATGTTCACGGTAGGTCAGTTTCAATCGCGGGGGCGATTCTGGGGATTCATGCACCACAATAATCCTCTACAAAAAGTATGCCAGGGTGTTTCAATCGCGGGGGCGATTCTGGGGATTCATGCGCGCACTCCGCCGCGTTTCTGTGCCATTGCGCGTCGTTTCAATCGCGGGGGCGATTCTGGGGATTCATGCTAGAAGTAGTGGGTATGCGGGTAGAGCGAGTGCAGGTTTCAATCGCGGGGGCGATTCTGGGGATTCATGCCATGACGAAACTCGTTTCTTGACGCCAGACCAGTTATGTTTCAATCGCGGGGGCGATTCTGGGGATTCATGCATGGACAAAATGTTTCAGAGGCAGGACTTCTAGCTGTTTCAATCGCGGGGCGATTCTGGGGATTCATGCATCCCAATGCCCTCGTTTGTATTTCTCCATGTAATAATGTTTCAATCGCGGGGGCGATTCTGGGGATTCATGCCTTTGTCATTTATTGACATTCAAGATGACCCAAATGGTGGTGTTTCAATCGCGGGGCGATTCTGGGGATTCATGCCACGGCACTGTACATCGCAGATCAAACAGCTGCCACGTTTCAATCGCGGGGGGCGATTCTGGGGATTCATGCGAGGCGCAATCGTCACCCGCAGCAGGCCGTTGACAGTTTCAATCGCGGGGGCGATTCTGGGGGATTCATGCGAAGGAAATTCGACAGCCGGGGTATCAAAATCGCCAGTTTCAATCGCGGGGGCGATTCTGGGGATTCATGCTTTATACCAATTTTATTGTTTGTCAAGAATAATACAGTTTCAATCGCGGGGGCGATTCTGGGGATTCATGCAGCGTGAGAAGTGTGCAATCGATTTCCTCGTGGTGTTTCAATCGCGGGGGGCGATTCTGGGGATTCATGCATCAATTGAAATCATGTTAAAAATTGTAATAGTTGTTTCAATCGCGGGGGCGATTCTGGGGATTCATGCAGGAAATCAAGAAAATTGTGGCGGATTTACCAGAGTTTCAATCGCGGGGGCGATTCTGGGGATTCATGCCGATAATAATCCACCCCATTATAATGCCAACCATGGAAGTTTCAATCGCGGGGGCGATTCTGGGGATTCATGCTTGGTAAGAGTGGGCCTTCATTTGGAGCCCTTTCGGTTTCAATCGCGGGGGGCGATTCTGGGGATTCATGCATCCGGCACCCCACTCGTATCCGCATCAATGTCAATGTTTCAATCGCGGGGGCGATTCTGGGGATTCATGCACCTAACGGGCAAGTCTTCAAATCGAAGACAAGAAAAGTTTCAATCGCGGGGGCGATTCTGGGGATTCATGCGCCGCCAGTAGGGGACCAACACCCTTGACGGTTGTGTTTCAATCGCGGGGGCGATTCTGGGGATTCATGCCAAACTCATTTGCCTCGGCAACCATCGTCTCTACGTTTCAATCGCGGGGGCGATTCTGGGGATTCATGCACGGCCACGTCCTCCTTGCGATCACCTCTCGTGATTAGGTCTCTACGTTTCAGTCGCGGGGGCGATTCTGGGGATTCATGCGTGGACGTGGGTGGGACTCCACGAATTTTTATGTTTCAATCGCGGGGGCGATTCTGGGGATTCATGCTTCACGCATGGAACGCCCTGGCTCAATTCGAGCAAGTTTCAATCGCGGGGGCGATTCTGGGGATTCATGCGGCGAAGATGCCGGCATTGTGGCGGCGATTTGTATGGTTTCAATCGCGGGGGCGATTCTGGGGATTCATGCCTACTCGTACACCCCGACATGCGGCCAGACCTGCTGTTTCAATCGCGGGGGCGATTCTGGGGGATTCATGCATATTACCGACTCAGGAAAACTGATAGCGGCCCGTTTCAATCGCGGGGGCGATTCTGGGGATTCATGCCCTTCTAATTTCCTGGTGGCGAGACTCGACACCAACGTTTCAATCGCGGGGGCGATTCTGGGGATTCATGCTTTTATCCACAAAGTTTCTGAATCAGCTTCTATCAAGTTTCAATCGCGGGGGCGATTCTGGGGATTCATGCAACAACCAACAAGGCAGCAGCAAATTTGACAAATTCAAGTTTCAATCGCGGGGGCGATTCTGGGGATTCATGCTGTTGGCGGTCATAGCTGCTGGTGACGGCATGGGAAAGTTTCAATCGCGGGGGCGATTCTGGGAGATTCATGCCGTCCATCAAGAATCCCCCTCATTGCAAGGGGGCGGTTTCAATCGCGGGGGCGATTCTGGGGATTCATGCCCTGCATGATCGTGATCTGTTTGGTGAAAAAGGGCCAGTTTCAATCGCGGGGGATTCTGGGGATTCATGCTTTTTCGGTGGGAGGTAATCGTGTTTCCCTGGCCAGTTTCAATCGCGGGGGCGATTCTGGGGATTCATGCCGGAACCAATTCCTGTGACCAAGGTCCGCTCGCCTCTGTTTCAATCGCGGGGGCGATTCTGGGGATTCATGCCATCCACGGCTCCCGCGCTCCGAAAAGAGCAAGCATGTTTCAATCGCGGGGGCGATTCTGGGGATTCATGCTCTCAAAATAGTCGCGTTGGATTTGTTTCGGGGGGTTTCAATCGCGGGGGGCGATTCTGGGGATTCATGCTTGAAAATTAAGCAGTCTATTGGTCTTCAGGTAGACGTTTCAATCGCGGGGGGCGATTCTGGGGATTCATGCCCTCCCTTGCGGAGGTGGATGTTTTAGACATTCTAGTTTCAATCGCGGGGGCGATTCTGGGGGATTCATGCGAACGAGCCTGTACTATCCTCTGGCACATTGCGCCGGTTTCAATCGCGGGGGGCGATTCTGGGGGATTCATGCGGCAATTTCATACCTGAAGTGCTTGCAGCGCGGATGGTTTCAATCGCGGGGCGATTCTGGGGATTCATGCATGCCCATGCCTCATTACATTGACGAGTTGATAAAGTTTCAATCGCGGGGGCGATTCTGGGGATTCATGCCTGGTGATGTCATTGCCTATACGCACATCCCGATAGTTTCAATCGCGGGGGCGATTCTGGGGATTCATGCTATCCGCGTGCCAGGCCAGCGCCAGCAAAATTTTGGTTTCAATCGCGGGGGCGATTCTGGGGATTCATGCAGCGGACGCGACCGGATTCTGTTGGCGGCGGTTCTGTTTCAATCGCGGGGGCGATTCTGGGGATTCATGCGGGATACGAGAGTTTGCCAACACAATGGCAGGTCGTGGTTTCAATCGCGGGGGCGATTCTGGGGATTCATGCGGCGCGTGGCGCGGCGTCCTGGGGCTAGAACCACTGGTTTCAATCGCGGGGGCGATTCTGGGGATTCATGCATCACCGCCGCGGACAAAAAGGCAAATGATGGGACGGTTTCAATCGCGGGGGCGATTCTGGGGGATTCATGCGTGGAATGGGATGGCCCCCGCCGGCGACATTGATTGTGTTTCAATCGCGGGGGCGATTCTGGGGATTCATGCATTCGCGTCATCGCCACTGCCGGCCCTTTTATAATAGTTTCAATCGCGGGGGCGATTCTGGGGGATTCATGCGCCGGCATGGACCGCTATGATTTGCTGCTGGGATACGTTTCAATCGCGGGGGCGATTCTGGGGATTCATGCGGCGTCGCACGGCACCAGGGCTGTGCCGACGTTCTGGTTTCAATCGCGGGGGGCGATTCTGGGGATTCATGCGAAGATGCCTCCATTCGTGTCCAGATATAGGGGCCGTTTCAATCGCGGGGGGCGATTCTGGGGATTCATGCCTGATTCGGCATAAAGAATGGCATTGGAACTGTCACGTTTCAATCGCGGGGGCGATTCTGGGGATTCATGCGCGCAGCAGACGGGCGGCGCGGCCACGGCGGGCGGGTTTCAATCGCGGGGGCGATTCTGGGGATTCATGCCCACGGGCAATGCCGGCAGTGGGTCCATCTGGTTCCAGTTTCAATCGCGGGGGCGATTCTGGGGATTCATGCATAGGCCACATCGCCGGCAATCATCTGGTTGTGCTTGTTTCAATCGCGGGGGGCGATTCTGGGGATTCATGCTCCGCGTCTTCAGCGGATGCTTTCAATACGTTGCGGTTTCAATCGCGGGGGCGATTCTGGGGATTCATGCACCGCGCTAGAAGATACTCATTGACCTGTTGCCTGTTTCAATCGCGGGGGGGCGATTCTGGGGATTCATGCCTACCAGAAGTACCTGGTGGAACGATTATCAGAAGTTTCAATCGCGGGGGCGATTCTGGGATTCATGCTCCGTTGCACGGACAGCGGATTTGTCGTTTTCAAGTTTCAATCGCGGGGGCGATTCTGGGGATTCATGCTCCATCAAGCTCTTTACTTCCTGATTCCAAAATCTCGTTTCAATCGCGGGGGGCGATTCTGGGGATTCATGCTTGTGCTCAATTTCGGTGCTATCGCCGCCTACGTGGTTTCAATCGCGGGGGCGATTCTGGGGATTCATGCCGTATTCCACGACGGCAGCAGCTATTGGCTGGCTGTTTCAATCGCGGGGGCGATTCTGGGGATTCATGCCGGCGGCAGTCATACCAGCATAAAGACGCTAGATGAAGTTTCAATCGCGGGGGCGATTCTGGGGATTCATGCGACGAGCGTAGAACAAAAGGAGGGGCGAATGACAATGTTTCAATCGCGGGGGGCGATTCTGGGGATTCATGCCATCGTTGGTCGGTGTCTACGCCGGGGATGACACGGTTTCAATCGCGGGGGCGATTCTGGGGATTCATGCCACGGAATTAAATTAGCAATTGAATCAAGTCGTGGTGTTTCAATCGCGGGGGGCGATTCTGGGGATTCATGCTTAACCAATCTGTTATGGCAACAGATGATTGGATGGGTTTCAATCGCGGGGGGGCGATTCTGGGGATTCATGCTTTCGTCGCGTCCTAAGACGCGACAAAAATGAGTTTCAATCGCGGGGGCGATTCTGGGGATTCATGCCTGTATAGTGCGTTATGAGTAGTGGTCGCGCATGTGTTTCAATCGCGGGGGCGATTCTGGGGATTCATGCGATGTTCGCCTTCTCGCACTGACGCGGCGCCCACCTGTTTCAATCGCGGGGGCGATTCTGGGGATTCATGCGTGCCCGCAGTGCTGCGCATAGCCCGCCCCGAATTCGTTTCAATCGCGGGGGCGATTCTGGGGATTCATGCGCAGAAATGTTTGATTATCTGAATGTAAATTACGGTTTCAATCGCGGGGGGCGATTCTGGGGATTCATGCCGGAGAGTTTCGTATTGGGGAGATGAAACATTGACAAGTTTCAATCGCGGGGGCGATTCTGGGGATTCATGCTTCCAGGGTGAAACTGGTACGCCGCCAGCCCCTGGTTTCAATCGCGGGGGCGATTCTGGGGATTCATGCGTACGGCGCGGCAATTATCCAGCGTATCCAGCGTGTTTCAATCGCGGGGGCGATTCTGGGGATTCATGCTGACGCAAACAAAGCGTTTGACACCGCTGTACTTGAGGGTTTCAATCGCGGGGGGCGATTCTGGGGATTCATGCCAGAACCGCTATTTTAAGGCGATTGATTATTGCTTAGTTTCAATCGCGGGGGGGCGATTCTGGGGATTCATGCGCGGTTTCTACCGCGCCGTACTTTTCTGGATTCATGTTTCAATCGCGGGGGCGATTCTGGGGATTCATGCGGTTGTGTCGCCCGTCTGGTCTGCGGCGTGATTGACGTTTCAATCGCGGGGGCGATTCTGGGGATTCATGCCCCGCTTCCCAGAATGGGTCATAAATATCTCCCCTGTTTCAATCGCGGGGGCGATTCTGGGGATTCATGCCCCACGTGAAGATGCCTTCATCATGGAAGGCTCGTGTTTCAATCGCGGGGGCGATTCTGGGGATTCATGCCATGGGGAACGGTAGCCTGATGACGCACGTAACCAGTTTCAATCGCGGGGGCGATTCTGGGGATTCATGCCGCCAAAGACTTCCCGCTCTATGCCCGATTGCCCAGTTTCAATCGCGGGGGCGATTCTGGGGATTCATGCAAAACGGGCGGGTGTATCGTCTATCTGATGGTAAATGTTTCAATCGCGGGGGCGATTCTGGGGATTCATGCGCGACCATTCCCTCTGCGATAGATGGCAAAATGCTGTTTCAATCGCGGGGGCGATTCTGGGGATTCATGCGTGCCGTCCTGAAGCGTGACAAGTACCGTTGTACCGTTTCAATCGCGGGGCGATTCTGGGGATTCATGCTCGTTTCCCTCCTGTACCCCTGGTCGGACCCTGCAGTTTCAATCGCGGGGGCGATTCTGGGGATTCATGCCGGGGAAAACACCCTGCCCTATAGCAACCAGCGGTGTTTCAATCGCGGGGGCGATTCTGGGGATTCATGCGCTGGATTTATTCAGTACAACCGGACGGGCCTGTATGTTTCAATCGCGGGGGCGATTCTGGGGATTCATGCAGTACAAGTGACAACCAGCGGATTGCTAAATCTCAAGTTTCAATCGCGGGGGCGATTCTGGGGATTCATGCCACCACAAACGAGAAGTTGCCGGCAACAGTCGCGTAGTTTCAATCGCGGGGGCGATTCTGGGGATTCATGCCACATGTACCGCTCCCGCGCTGATGACGGCGCGGACAGGTTTCAATCGCGGGGGCGATTCTGGGGATTCATGCTTTCGCGTCACGCAGTACGGCAATGGACAACGCCGTTTCAATCGCGGGGGCGATTCTGGGGATTCATGCATAAGAGCAAAGGCAACTAGCGGCAGGGAAGCAGCAGGTTTCAATCGCGGGGGCGATTCTGGGGATTCATGCATCACGCGGCCACTGTCTGAGTTACGCCAAAAGTGTTTCAATCGCGGGGGCGATTCTGGGGGATTCATGCAACAAACGAAAACACGCCGAAAAAACTGACTCAAAGTTTCAATCGCGGGGGCGATTCTGGGGATTCATGCCTGTGCCACAATTTTACCTTGCCGCAATTGTGCCAGTTTCAATCGCGGGGGCGATTCTGGGGATTCATGCGGGCGGCTGTCTGACGGGGCGTTTCGGCTATGTATTGTTTCAATCGCGGGGGGCGATTCTGGGGGATTCATGCTGAATAATGTTAAATAGTCAAGTTTATTGGTATAGTTTCAATCGCGGGGCGATTCTGGGGATTCATGCTTTCTCCTGCTGATTGCAGGGATAGAAGAAGCTCGCGTTTCAATCGCGGGGGCGATTCTGGGGATTCATGCCCGGATAGCTGCCGGCACATCTGGGCGCAGTAGAGTTTCAATCGCGGGGGGCGATTCTGGGGATTCATGCCGGGCAGGCCTGGCAGGTGGGGTGGAATGCGGTCGTGTTTCAATCGCGGGGGCGATTCTGGGGATTCATGCTTGTAGCTGATGGCGCTGGCTTCCGTATCGCGATAGTTTCAATCGCGGGGGCGATTCTGGGGATTCATGCCACTTCCGCCCCCGCCGACATCGTGCAAGCGTGCAAAGTTTCAATCGCGGGGGCGATTCTGGGGATTCATGCTTGAAAATGCGGACCTTGCCCTGATGTGCGTACCAGGTTTCAATCGCGGGGGGCGATTCTGGGGATTCATGCGTCCCAAGCAGCGAAGTTGTTGGAAAAATTTGCAGTTGGGTTTCAATCGCGGGGGCGATTCTGGGGATTCATGCCCAAGTAAGGCCGTCGCCCAGACGGTGGGGAGGTTGCTATGATAGTTTCAATCGCGGGGGCGATTCTGGGGGATTCATGCCGTTTGCCTACCCCAATTCCGACAGGGGCAGTTCTTGTTTCAATCGCGGGGGCGATTCTGGGGATTCATGCACGTAACACGGACAGTTGTTTTCAGGCAATCGGCGAGTTTCAATCGCGGGGGCGATTCTGGGGATTCATGCTTTCCGATTTGCTCGTGGCGGCTATCGGATGCATCGTTTCAATCGCGGGGGCGATTCTGGGGATTCATGCCCCTATGTCTACGCTGTCTGAGACTTCGTTTCCAGTTTCAATCGCGGGGGGCGATTCTGGGGATTCATGCCCCCAGCAGGTGGCGGAAGGGGGATGAGGAGAGGTTTCAATCGCGGGGGCGATTCTGGGATTCATGCCGCCTGGCTTGGCGCGTGGATGGCGCGTACTTGCAGTTTCAATCGCGGGGGCGATTCTGGGGATTCATGCCATGCGCGGAGTGTTGGGCGATATTGGGATTGGCAAGTTTCAATCGCGGGGGCGATTCTGGGGATTCATGCATTCCGGCGCGGTAAGCTATACCGTCACCCTTCACGGCCGGTTTCAATCGCGGGGGGCGATTCTGGGGATTCATGCGCGCATCTTACACGCGCAAGGAGATGGGATTATGGTTTCAATCGCGGGGGCGATTCTGGGGGATTCATGCCACCATTGATGACGAACAGGCGGCGTCATGGTATGGTTTCAATCGCGGGGGCGATTCTGGGGATTCATGCGTGCGTGACGGCCCCCGCGAGCGTGGCTGCTCCCGTGTTTCAATCGCGGGGGCGATTCTGGGGATTCATGCAACATTAAGGGATTGGAGACCACACTTACATTTTACGTTTCAATCGCGGGGGCGATTCTGGGGATTCATGCCCGCCCGAAAAGGTGGCGAGGATGGTGCGGATGGCTTGTTTCAATCGCGGGGGCGATTCTGGGATTCATGCCCGCCGATTGACGGCGTGAATGAGGAGATATGAATGTTTCAATCGCGGGGGGCGATTCTCTGGGGATTCATGCCATTGTCAACAACATGGCAACGGTTGTCAATACAGTTTCAATCGCGGGGGCGATTCTGGGATTCATGCTCGCCGTGATGGGCGGCGTGTTTAAACAGGCGTTTGTTTCAATCGCGGGGGCGATTCTGGGGATTCATGCTCTACTCAGAAAGCCCAGCTATGTGCAAATAATGGTTTCAATCGCGGGGGGCGATTCTGGGGATTCATGCACCTTTCTTGGCAACCTGCCAATGATGAGACCTGGATGTTTCAATCGCGGGGGCGATTCTGGGGATTCATGCTGATGGGCGTGCTGGCGTCTCCTTTGTTAAAGCGAATGTTTCAATCGCGGGGGCGATTCTGGGGATTCATGCGTCGTCAAGGGCCTTGTTACGGCAATCTCATGATGGTTTCAATCGCGGGGGGCGATTCTGGGGATTCATGCCAGATACGGGCGAGGTGAAATCGTTGACGACAAATAAGTTTCAATCGCGGGGGCGATTCTGGGGGATTCATGCGTCTCTTGCATGGTCTTTTCGTAGTAGACGAAGTAGTTTCAATCGCGGGGGCGATTCTGGGGATTCATGCGCAGGCTTCCGCCTGCTTGTTCCATCAGAAACGCGGGTTTCAATCGCGGGGGCGATTCTGGGGATTCATGCGCCGATCTCGCTCCCTTTGGGCAGCACCTGGCGGCTGTTTCAATCGCGGGGGCGATTCTGGGGATTCATGCGTCGCGGGTGATTCCATGACGCCATGGTCGTTTTAGAGTTTCAATCGCGGGGGCGATTCTGGGGATTCATGCGCGCCGCCCGTACTGTCATATAGCACGACGGCAACGTGTTTCAATCGCGGGGGGCGATTCTGGGGATTCATGCGTCATCCGTTTCCTGAAATACATCAAGAGTTGGAGAGTTTCAATCGCGGGGGCGATTCTGGGGATTCATGCTCAGAACTACTGACCATCACAGATTCGCTGCTGGTTTCAATCGCGGGGGCGATTCTGGGGGATTCATGCATACCTTTAATCGTGACGTGATAACACGTCACAAGTTTCAATCGCGGGGGCGATTCTGGGGGATTCATGCCAGTCATGATTCACAGTACTATGAGCCTGTTTGGGAAGTTTCAATCGCGGGGGCGATTCTGGGGATTCATGCGCAGGCGAACCGGCGTTTGACGCTGGTAAGAGATACGGTTTCAATCGCGGGGGCGATTCTGGGGATTCATGCTGTGGGCGCATATCTGAAAATTACAACGGGGAAAATGTTTCAATCGCGCGGGGGCGATTCTGGGGATTCATGCGAGCAGCGGCCCTTCCATCGCCAGACCGCTTAGGGTGGTTTCAATCGCGGGGGCGATTCTGGGGATTCATGCCGACGCTGTACGTCTGTATGCTTTCGTCGATGCGCCCGTTTCAATCGCGGGGGCGATTCTGGGGATTCATGCCCCGAAAGGGCAAGGAGAAAATCATGAGAAACTGGCGTTTCAATCGCGGGGGGCGATTCTGGGGATTCATGCCAAATTAGGCTCATCGGCACGACCAACAGCGGCGGGTTTCAATCGCGGGGGCGATTCTGGGGGATTCATGCCTGCCATGATGCCCCTTACGGGTCTAGTTCCTGGTTTCAATCGCGGGGGCGATTCTGGGGATTCATGCAATCAGAATCAGATCGCCCGCCGCCGCCAACTTTTTGTTTCAATCGCGGGGGCGATTCTGGGGATTCATGCCCGCCCTCTGTAATGGCGACAATCTCACCAATGAGGTTTCAATCGCGGGGGCGATTCTGGGGATTCATGCCGACCCCGGCTATTGCCGGTGGGTGGCCCAGAACACCGTTTCAATCGCGGGGGCGATTCTGGGGGATTCATGCGGCGGAAGGGGGATAGGAGATGGCGATGAAAGTGCAGTTTCAATCGCGGGGGGCGATTCTGGGGATTCATGCAAATGGGGTAATTGGCGATGATATGTTTAGTGCGGTGGTTTCAATCGCGGGGGCGATTCTGGGATTTCATGCCCCCCACTCGATATACAAGATGTGTCCCACTGAGTGTGTCTGATTGGCAAGGAATTGCAAAGTATGTTACAGGGAATGGCATTTTGGGGCAAGTTTTTGATGGGTTTGTCCCACCGGGTAGGCAGGCGCGAGCGGGGGGGGATGTGTGGTTGTTTTGTTAGTCCGGGGTATTTGGTTGTTAAGGTTCCGCCCTTTCTATTTATGGAAGGGGCTGGGCCGCGAGCGGGTCCGGTTGTTAGGGGCGGCGCTGAGGCGCTCGCGGGTGAAGGGAGGGATGTATGAGGGTGTTGTTTCGTGAACGGGTAGGCGGTATGTGGTGGGTGATTTGGACGATGTTTTCCCTTCAGAACAAGTATACCTTATTTTCGGCGGGGGGGGGACTGCCAATGGTTGTTGTTTTGGCCTGGCAGGTTTGGCATATGTGGTAGATGCGGACGTTGTCTTGGTCTGGTTTGAGGATTTGGTCAAGTTGGTGACGCAGGGTGATGAGTTCTTTGTCGTTGAGGAAGCATTCGAACATGCTGAATTGGGTCCATTGGCCGTAGCCACAAAGGATTTTGTGGACTTTGGTACGGCGGCGGTCGTTGGGGATGTCGTAAGCGATCAGGTACATGGGAGGTGTTGTGAGGTATGAGGTATGAGGTATGAGGTATGAGGTATGAGGTGTGAGGTATGAGGTGTGAGGTGTGAGGTGTGAGGTGTGAGGTGTGAGGTATGAGGGTGAGGGGGGAGGGGGGAGGGGGGAGGGGGGAGGGGGGATCGGGGAGGCTGCTGGGGCGAGGCGTTATCGGAGTTCTGGCGTCAATGGTTATTTTTGTGGCATATGCTTTGTTGAGTAGGCTGTTCGTGCGAGGGGTTAGCGGAGTTCTGATCGCGTGCCACGCGGGAGACGGATGCGGGGTTAGATAGCTCTCTGTAGCATTGTCTGCAGTGGGCGGTTCTGATCGCGTGCCACGCGGGAGACGGATGCGGGGGGCGGTCCGTGCCAAATGTGTCTGTCAGCGTCGCCAGGTTCTGATCGCATGCCATGCAGGAGACGGATGGGGAGGACCAGGTATGCAGCAGGAACTTCGTCTTCATACCTCACACTTCATACCTCATACTTCATACCTCATACTTTATCTGACGGTGAAGGGGGGGTAGGCGGGAATTTCTTGTTGGAGGGTTTTGGCGAGGAGGCGGGCTTGGAGTTCGAGGCCGCGGCGGTAGGTGGTTTTGTAGTTGAAGGTGGGATGGGTGATGGTTTCGTCGAAGCGGGCTTCGAGGCGGGTGAGGAAGGTGCGGCGTCCGTGGTCGCGGAGGCGGTAGGCGCCAAACTCTTCGATGAAGTCTTTGGGCTGGATGGCTTTGGTGTTGAAGAGGGTGAGGACGACGGAATCGACGATGAGGGGGCGGAACTCTTCCATGAGGTCGAGGGCGAGGGCGGGTTTGCCGTATTGGCTGCTGTGGAGGTAGCCGATGTAGGGGTCGAGGCCGACGGTGCAGATGGCGGATGTGACCTGGTGGAGGAGGATGGTGTAGCCATAGCTGAGGAGGGCGTTGACGGGGTCGCGGGGGGGGCGGCGGGTGCGTCCGCGGAAGAGTTCGGGGGTGTTGAGGAGGTGGGCGAAGCTGTTGAAGTAGAGGGCGGTGGCCTGGCCTTCGTAGCCTTGTAGTTGACCGTAGGCGGAGTTGGCCTGGGGTTGGGCGGGATCGGGCATGTGGGGGTCGGGGGGGAGTTGGGTGACGGTTTGCATGATTTGTTTCATGCCGGCAGCGGCCTGGGCGAGGTCGGGGTGTTGGCGTTTGCGGTTGGCGCGGAGGAGCATGGTGCGCATGTTGTGGATTTTGCCGTGGATGAAGGCCTGGACGAAGTGATGACTGCGGTGGGGGTCGGTGTGGGCGTGGCTTTGGGCGAGGCGGAGTTGGCCGTTTTTGCTGAAGGCGGGGGTGAGGTGTCCCTGGAAGCGGCCATATTGGTTGAGGAAGGTGATTTCGGCGTGTTGTTCCATGAGGGCGGCGATGGCGGGGCTGGTGAGGGTGGTGTTGCCCTGGACGACGACGCGTTCGACTTTGCGCAAGGGAACGCGAATTTTGCTTTTGGGTTTGTCATCGGTGGCGGGCAGGTGGACGATGAGGGTATCGCCTTCTTTTTTGACGAGGCTTTGGGGTTGGGTGAGGTAGAGGGTTGCCATTTGTAGTTCCATGGTTATCAAGGTAGGAGGTAGGAGGTAGGAGGTATGAGGTATGAGTGAGGTATGGGGTATGAGTCAAGGAGTAGGGGAGAGGAAGGGGTGGAGGTTTTGCCAGAAGTGGGGGGTAGTGTGGATGCCGGTGAAGTTCATGTCGAGGCGTCCGCTGATTTCCCAGCCTTCGTGGGTGAGTTGGTTGAGGATGAGGTCGAGGGTGGGTTGGTCGAGGGCCTGGTGTTCCTGGGGGATGGTGGGGCGCAGGGGGTCGGGGTCGCCGTCGCGGGGTTGGTCGTAGACCCAGGCGATGGGAAGGAGACAGCAGTCGCCCTGGCGGGTGAGGAGGAGGCTGATGAGGCAGCCTTGCTGGTCGGTTTGCAGGTCGAGGAGGCGGGGGCGTGCGCCACGCCAGTGGTAGATGGGGATGAGGGCGGTGGGAAGGTTTTGGAGGTTCATAATGGAAGGTATGAGGTATGAGGTGTGAGGTATGAGGTGTGAGGTATGAGGTGTGAGGTATGAGGTATGAGGTATGAGGGATTCATACCCCATACCTCATACTTCATACTTTGTTTAGTTGTTGGACTTCGTGGGGGAGGCAGATGGGTTGGAGGGAGCAGTGTTTGCATTTGCGGGGATCGGAGGTGGGGAGGGGTGTTTGGTTGGTTTGGAGGAGGGCGCGGGCTTGTTGGATGGCGGTTTCGGTTTGTTGGCGGAGGGTGGGGGTGAAGGGAACGGTGATGCGGCGGCGGGAGCGGTAGTAGAAGATTTCGCCGTGGGGGATGGTGGTGTTGAGCATTTCTTCGAGGCAGAGGGCCTGGGCGCAGAGTTGGATTTGGTCGTTGTCCCATTGTCCTTTTTGGCCGTGTTTGTATTCGACGGGGATGGGTTGGTTGGTGTGGGGGGTGTGTTCGATGAAGTCGGCGATGCCGGCAATTTCTAATCGCTCGGACCAGACCCAAACACGGCGGTGGATGGCGCGACCCTGGTCGTCGGTTTCCTGACCGGGCTGGTCGGCGCGGGTTTGGTGCTGGTATATGCCTTCGAGCATGGGGGCGTTGATGGCGATTTCGCCCTGGACGTACATGTACCAGAAGCGACGAGGGCAATAGGTGAGTTGGTTGAGGTAAGAGAGGGGGAGCATGATGTATGAGGTAGGAGGTATGAGGTATGAGGTAGGAGGTAGGAGGTAGGAGGTAGGAGGTATGAGGGTGTTCATACTTCATACCTCATACTTCATACCTTTCCTTTTTCCTTTTTTTGACGATGGTGGTGAGGAGGGCGATGAGTTGGTTGGTTTCATCTTGGAGAGGGGCTAGTTTGTCTGGGGAGAAGATGCCGGCATCCGCCAGCAATTCCAGCCAGTAGCCACTTTCATCGAGTTCTTGAAGACAAATTCCCAGTTTGGCGACGTATTCGCCGGCGGAGCGGGCGCGATAGGCTTCGCGGTAATTTGCGCCAATAGATGTGCCGGAACGCAATAACTGACGGCCAATGACGTCGGCTTCAGTTGTCGCAGGCAGACTACCATAAAGCCGTATAATCCTCAGCGCGTACTGCTTCGTCCGCTCTCGCAACGCCTCCGTCAACGAAGTTCTTGGCTCACTCATACCTCATACCTCATACCTCGCACTTCATACCTCATACCTCATACCTCCTTACCACCTGCCCCATGCCCATTGTTGTTTTGTAGCCGATGCCGGTGTAGAAGGCGAGGTCAGCAAGGCGGTTGAGGTGGCGGATGAAGGCGGGTTCGTTTTTTTCTTTGATCTCGAAGGTGACTGTGCCGGCAAAACCGACCTGCTTCCTATCGCGTCCAAAATCATACATATGGGTGGCGATTTCGTGTCGGGCGACGACGACGCATTCATTGGCAAAGGCGCGGGCGGCTTCCATGGTGTCATTTTCGGTGTAGTGGTCCCAGTAGCGGGCCAGTTCGCCGAAGACGAAGTAGGGGTCTGGTAGGACGTGCATGGCGCGAAAGGCGCGCCCGCGACGGCTAAAGGCGGTGGGGGAGCAGAAGTCCAGGGTGATGAAGCGGTCGGCGGGCGTGAGGGGTTTCTCGGACCAGTGGGAGAAGAGGTGTTCGAAGCTGTTGTAGCCGGCCTGGGGATGACTGCCTGGGCTGCTGAGGATTTCGTTGATGTGGAAGGGGATTTGCCGCAGGTTGATGGTGGCCGGCTGCGCAGGTTGGAGGAAGTTTTGGATGAAGGTGTGGAACAGGTGGGCGTCGAGCAGGGTGATGCGCAGCCATCCTTCCTGGCCTGCTTTGAAGCGCAGTTGTCCATTTCGGCCATGGCCAAAGCCTTGTAGGGGGGAGATGGTGAAGGGTTTGCGTTTGGCGTCGGCGTGGAGGTCGTGGGCGAGGTCAGGGTCGGCGTGGCGGAGGATATTGAGGAAGGCGCCGTGGGCGAGGTGGCCTTGTGTGGCGCGGAGGGTGGTGGAAATGCCGGCACTCAAGCGAATCACTAACGCATAAAGGTCAGGCGCGGCAATGGAAGATGGTGAATGCATGATTAGTACCTTATCAGTGAAGTTCTTGTACAGAAGGTAAGAAAATCATCAAAGTGGGGCAGAACCTTTTTGGTTGTGGCTAGTCCATATTAGGAAAGTGCCTCGTGGTGAATTTGACATACATCTGGTGAGTTTGTGTGATGAATTAGATTTTTACAAGACAATTCGGTAAAATGCTTTGTATTGACGGAAGTGTTTATTTAGATTGGTTCATTCTTGGAGAATGAACCAATTACGAGAGGTGCATGATGACGGTTGTTGCGGCAAAAGTAAGTACCCGGTATCAGGTGGTTATTCCCAAAGAGGTGCGAGAGTTGTTGCATATCCAACCGGAAGACACGGTTTTGTTTCTGATTGATGGCGAGCAGGTCTATCTGCGGCCACGGCCACGAAGTTTTACGGAGATGTTGCGCGGTCTGCATCGGCAGGTTTGGGCGGATGATGCGGCGGCATGGTTGGAAGAGGAACGGGCGGCATGGGAGTAGCGGAATTGCAGGAGGCGATTCGGGGACGCCGCCTGGTGTTGCTGGACACCATGGTGTGGATTTATCTGTTGGATGCTCATCCGCGCTATGCTGATCTGGCGGCCGTGGTGTTGCGTGGGGTGGAGGAGGGGGGGAATGCCGGCATCATCAGCAGCATCACGTTGGCGGAACTGTTGACGGCTCCGGCCAGAGCAGGGGACGAACGAGCGCTGCGCGACTACGAACTGTATCTGGCACATTTTCCGAACCTTACTATCGCGCCTTGCGACGCCGCCACTGCCCGGCAAGCGGCGCGAGTACGGGCGCAAACCGGGCTGCGGCTGCCAGACGCGATTGTGTTGGCGACAGGCCATCTTGCCGGCGCGGACGTGGTGGTGAGCAATGACAAGCGGTGGGAAGGGAAAACGGGAGACATGGCTTTTTTGCTGCTGGAGACGTTCCTCGAATAGGCGCACCGCGTTACCTGTCCGATTCTTGGAGAATACAAAGCGCATACAAACCTATCACGAGCGCATACTCTCTGGGAATACATAAGATAGACCCACGGGAAAAACGTATTTGCCCCTTTCTGTCTCAGCAAACCACCATTTGCTTGTAAGTCGTACATGATCTAGTAGGCTACCTGGTGGCATTGATATCAGATCGAACGTAGTTAGCCGCTCAATTGGTAAATCCAGTGGATTCATTGGCAGGCTGGCTTCTAATGATTCCTCCTCCCTTTGACTTGCTTCTGCGACTTCCCACTCAATCCGAGCCTTACTACGCCACAATCCCAGGCGAATCCAATTCGGCAAAGTCAACTCTTCCCGGGCTGAAAGCACGGCAAACAGAAACCGACTCTCGACAGCAAGTTCTTTGGCGCGGCCAAATGATGGCGTATTCAATCTGCCTTTTTCCATCTCCACATGATAAAGGTTATTGGCGTATTTGAAGGTGTTTAAGACATAGGAAACGGCTATACCCCGTGCTGGAGTAACGTAAATGCCACGCGCATTCAAAGGCGTTAATTGCTCGGCATAGCGTGGCACTTGCTCTCTGTGAAAATAGGGCGCTACCGCCAGTTCTAAGGCATAGGTAAGCGCATAGTTATGCAAATAGCGCCCTGTTTCATACAGACGGCCGATTTCCCGGGTCGCATAGAATAAATTCTCATGCAAGGTCAGCGTTCCCAGGTAAACGTGCATCCGCAACCTCCTGTCATTTCCGCGATGATTTGATATACGTCTCGTAATACCGGGAACTGTCCGCAAAAGCTGTTTGCAACAATTGTCGCATGGAATTAGCATCGGACAGCCGCCCGGTAAACGTCGCCAACCAATTTGTCAGAGCTTCTCCAGTCAGAAGTTGATCAAGGGTTACGCCATCTTCTTGCAACAGCGTGGGAATCAACGATACTGCTTTTTCTCTGGCAAGGGACACATTCACCGGGGCGGGCGGCTGAATCGCATCAACCATCTGGTCATGGAGCTTCTGGCAGAACTTGAGATTGGAGAAGATCTCGCCGTCGGTCAGGGCTATTGCCAGGATATGGTTGGCAATCCCACCGGTGCGCGTGGTTTGCGCGCCATAATGTTTGGTGCGAATGACGTTGTTAACGACGTACTCAAAAAGAGCGACCGTAGCATCACGAATGGTGATAACCGTAGGAAACAAGACCTGTGGTTTTACGTGATCTGCTTCGTTAATGCGGCTAGTAACCTGTCCCGCCCGGCTCATCGTGCCGCCTTCATACGGCGCGTTAAGGGTGAAAGATTCATGGGATGAAGCGTAATCAGTCAGGCTATAGGCCGTGTCGGTAATAACTTTGGACTTTTCCGAGCCGGAATCGCCAATGGCAAAGCCGTAAGTAATACAGTCGGGGCACTGATTACAGAATTGGACGTTGTAATCACAAATGAGACGTCCGTTTCCATCCATGCCCGCTTTTTTCTTCTCGTCATATGGTTCGCTGCTGAGAAACTCGTAACGGCGTAGTAGTTCTCGACCGGTCAAGCGTTCCGGGGTTGTTTGCTTCCGCTTGAAAATGGTGAGACGGGTCATCGGTTTGGGGTCAACCAGCCCGCTGCTGACGCGAGCCGTATTCAGTTCGCCATCCGTTTGGAAAATGGCGTAGGACGTCGTTTCACGCAGCACAATGATGTGTGCATAATGGCCAGATGGCTTACTAGGGACAGCTTTGGGGAACCAATCGGTATTCAGGGTCATGTTATCCTCCGTTTATGATTCGTTATTATCGTTGTCATCTTCTGGCTGGGCGTTCCGTTCTTGCCAATACGCGGCTTCCGCATCCAGATAGATGATCTCGCAAGTGTTTTTGAGTAGATTTAACTGCTTGCCTCGCAAGGCGGCCATGTCAGCGCCCAAAACGTCAAAATAGATCGTGCCGACGAAGTAGTCAGCAAAAGCTTGCATGGCGGCAAAACGGCGGTTCATTGCTTCGGCCGGGGTTTCGTCCCCGATTCGTCGGGACAAATGCCCATCAGCACTACCGCTAATAACCCGATCCATAAAACCGCGCACTTCGCCATAAACGACCTCAGTAAGGCTTTCTTGGTCCCCAAACAGCCTGGGATCAGCATCCAAGATAGCCCTGGACGCTACGGTAATGGGACGCAAATAGCTATTGGAATTGCGCCGTTTGTGCCGATAAAACTGCCGGTATAGCTCCGTCAGGTGACGAGCATGGGACATACGAACACCTCCTTGATGGGGAAATAATTCATCGAGAACTTCGATGTATTGTTGATACAAACGCGCATGGCCATAGGGAATGGACTCCTTTCCCTCAGTACGCTGCCACTTTTTCAGATAGGCTGCGGCCCACAGGCTGTTACTGGAGAGGCTGCGGGCCAGCGGTGGGATAGCGTGCCAGCGATATTCACCCTTACTGAGCCGGGCATTGCCATCTAGATGAATCATGTAGGTGACAATCAAACCACGTAATCGCAGCAGTAAACGGTCCAAAGGTAAGCGACCATATCCCACCACATCATTCACATAATGGTGGGGCGCGTCAAAAAAAACAGTCTCGTCTAGTTCATCCGCTTCATGCAGCAAGGGAATGGGTGATTCGGTCGTTACCACTTTCACATCCAGAACCAAAGGCAAAATCAGCGCCAGAAAAGCAGGATTGATCCACGCTTCAGCATCTTTGGCATTACGACCAGGGGGGATACCGAGGAAGAAGAGGGAGATGGGGTCATTCTCGGGAAAGTGTAGCCGGAACAGGCGGTCCTCTTGCGGCGGTTCAGGTGTTAGCATGAATTCCTGCAATCTTTGCAGCGTAGCAACATCCAACTTTATTCCATCCCTATCTTCCGTCAGCAATGCTTTGCGAATAGACGAAAAACTGAGATTTTTGAGGGTGTGATAAAGGTAATTGACTTGCACAGCCGTTTCTGGTGTAAAGAAATAGGCTGGATAGAAGTACAGATAGCGGAATTTGCGCCCCTCAAAACGACCGCCAATGGAACCGCCACGATTCATCAGAATTTGCCGCAGCATCATTTCCATTTCGCACAATTGACAGATGTTGCGAATGGCTTTTGTGCTATGCAAGGGCTGTTTGTTTGTATAAACCTGCGGAGCAAACAAAATACCGGGTTCGCGCTGCGGGTTAATCGTGAAAGCGGAAGAACATAGCGAGCAAACGGTTGTTGCCTTGCGCCCTTTACGTTTCGCGCTCTGGTAGCGCAGTAGTTCGGCCTCGACAAGTTGATTGATATTGGTTTGCGCGGTATCCGCCGGACCAAAAGTGAGGGTTTGAGCGATGTAGTCGCGCAAATCATCCCACCCATCCGGTTGCGAACCGTTTTGTTGTTCGTTCTGAGCTTGTTCAACTCCCCCGGCTAACGATTCGGCCAACTTCTCCAACAAGGTTCGCCATTGCCGTGGGTCGCGGCCCCGTCCTTTATGTTGCGTGTAATAGGCAGCTGCGTAATACCAATGGTAGGGCGTGCCGCCAGTATTGGGAGCGTTTTGCAGAGCAACAAAGGTCGGCTGGATAGCAGCGATGTCTAAAGCTCTAAGCAGGATATCGGCAGCATTCAGGTCCGAAACAGCTGTTTGCGCAAGATTGGTGACAAAAGCGGCAAACTCAGCCAGTTGATCCACACGGGGGTCATTGCCGTCCAATTCATCCAAATTGAGGGGGACGTCAAGCCAACCTTTGCTGGTAATCTTTTCCAACCGCTGACTAAATACGGCTTTCTTTGTTTCCGGAATTTGCTTAAAGACGGCTCTGGCGGTCAGGCGAATCTGGTCGGGAATGGACAGGTGCAAATCATAATAGGGTGCGGCTTTTAATCCTTTGCCTGCTCGTGAAAAGCCAACAAATTGTGTTTTCAATCGCTTACCGCAAGCATCTCGGATGCGTTGAATCGTTGCTTCGGCTACGTCGCTTGCCTCAGGAAAGGGGGGAATGGGGTGTTTTGCCAGATACACGGCACCGCTTGGTGCGTAAAGCAGCGGCACGCAATGTTCTGTTTGCAGCGCGGACATGGCCGCATTGTGGATGAAGTTAGTGAGTACGCCCCGGTTTTCGCTGGTGTGGTGATAGAGCAGGCGGGCGTCACCGCCGCTGAGGTTGTGAATCCGGTCTATAATTGAGTTGTGTGTTGCCAGGGCAATGGGGGTTTTGGCAATGTAGGCCAGGTAATCAGCCAACGTACAGAGGTCGGCGGCAAGTTCACGGGAACGGCCGTTTAATCGCACTTTGGGCAAGGCGCTCAGGTTTAACATGGTTCCCCAACGGCGTTGTGTATTCACGGCCAGGTAGATGATGTCATGCAGCCAGGTTTCCAACCCACCAATGGGTTCCAGAAATTTATCAAGGCCCAGGCGAGTGCCCCATTCACGGAAAATGTCCTCAAATGCCGGCAGATGTAAAGCTGGATTGGCGCTATCATGGCTGAGACCGCGCGCCGCCAATTCGGTTTGCATCTCCGGCAACTTGACCCAGTCGTGCATGGTGAAACCCGCGCAGAAGAGGTAATAAGTTGGTTCATCCCAGGCAAAAAAGCGGGGAGCATTCCATGCATTAAGCAAACGGGCCACATTGGCGGCGGGAAGCAACCCGTTGACCAGGTGGGCGCGCAGGCTCTGATCATGTCGATAGCGCGAGACTTCCTCTTCGCTTTTCCCCTCCGCCAGCCGCGCCGTAATGAATTCCTCACCTCCCTTCGCTGTCTTCAAGGCTAGATATTCTGATAGCTGTGGCGCAACGTGCGTTACGTAATCTTGCAGAACTCTGTCGTCAGGTGATGTTTTGAACACTGCCTGCCGCAACAGCCAGGAAAACAGAGGTTCTTCCGCTAAAGCAGGGTCAGTTTTCGTTTCAGTTATCTCTTCTTCATCATCAATGTCGTCTTCCAGTTCGTCATCCTGACTGGGCGGAAGATCAACAATAACGGAACCCGGTGTGCGTCTTTTGGGCATATCGTCTCCTTTTACGGGATAATCGCGCTGTTGCCGCCGCAATCAAAACGGCTGTGTTGCAGTGCAATACTCAATAACAAAGACTGGCGGGCAAAGGCTATTGTGCCGGCACTTCCATCCAACAATGATTGAAAAGCGTGTAGCTCAAACATGGAGGGCAAGTACAACCGACGCTGCAAGTCCAATGGATGTATCAGGCAAATCGTCACCACAAACCGACGTTTTTCAAGATACCGGTTAAGCTGGCCTGTCCAGTCTGCTCCCTCCACATCCAGCCGAATCTTAGTCAGAATTTGCGGCACGCCGAATTGGTCAGCCGACCAATCGAAAACACGGTGATTGAGAATGAACGAAAGGCGGCGACGTTCGCCGGCAAAGCCATGAAAGCGAAACCAACCGGCCAATTCATCCACGTCGAAAGGCAGTGCGCCATTAGTTAATTGCTGCGCCGCTTCGGTGAATTCTTCTTTCCCCAACCAGGTCAGATTGGCATTGGCCGCCAGGGTTACCAGGTTATATCGTTTGAGTTTGCTGTATTCTGTTTCGGTCTCGTCAAGAATGCCGCATTGCAGCGGACTGCCGCCGCGAAAACTTTGTGCTTCTTCGACCAGTGGTTTGTAAGTAGCCGACCATTCTTTATAGTCACGGACAGCCTGATTGATGTTAATGTTAAAAACTTCCCAATAGAGCGATTTCAGATTTCGGCGCGTCTGGTTGTAAGTGTCGCGCACAGTGGGCCGACTTAGGGAGCGGTAAACATGCGCGCACTGGATACGGCCGTATTCCTGAGCGTAGCGAGCGAAGGTGTTATGGGATGGATATACATCACGAATTGCTATTGCCAGTTCCTCGCGGTTGTATGTGCCCCCGGAAGTCAATTTGGTCGGGAACAGCCTTTCCAAAATAAAGGGAGGGACAAGAGCATGAGCCTGATAGGTTGTGAAGCCATGTCCGCGGCCATCATTATCATGACGACCCAACCGCCCTAATCGCTGTAGAAACGTTCCAGCATCCCTGCTTTCAAATACCAGGAAATTGATCCGAAAATCCACGCCGACATCCACAGTTGAAGTCGCAATGAGCAAGTCTTTTTCTAGTGAGACTTCCTTAAGGTTGTCGCTGGTTAAACCGGTGTTTAGCGCCACTGAAAACCCTTTTGCGTTCATGAGCGGCGTCAGTTTTGCTTCCAAGCGATAGGCTGTTGCCACGCTATTCACAATAATAGCTCCCTTCGCCGCAGGTCGGTTTTCATGAAAGAAAGGTAGCAAAACATCTTGCCAATTGTTTTCCACCCATTCTTCGATGGGAGAATGGCTAAATGTGATGTCGGTAGCATGAATAATGCGGCGCCAAGAAGTGGGGTCTGGAAGTGTCGAAGTATGTTTATACTCTCCACTAACCTGTCTCACGTGGAATCCCGCCTTTTGTAGATAGTTCAATAGGAGTTCGTCAGGCGTTGCCGATAGAAAGAGAAACCGTTTCGGCTGATGTCCGCTAATCTCCCGCAACAGCAAAAGCGCGTTCACGACTGAAACTATCTGAGGTGTCGAGAAGATGTGGAACTCATCGAAAAGGAAGCGGTCAAAATTGCCGGCAATCTTTCGACCAAAGAGCCAGTCCGGGGCATCATCGCGGCATGTGTAAAAAAATTGCGCCAGGTAATGAAAAATGTCTGGGTTTGTGAGAATGACCTGATTGTTATCCGTGAGAAACTCAATAGCTTGCGATTTGCGCCGTAAGTTATCGGTAGCAATCTTTTCTTCCAAGCGGGCAGCAGTGATACGTTCATGTCGAAAACGTCCACCCCATCTCTGCTTGGTTTCTGGTAATTGCAATTCCTGGTCGCGGGCCAACTCGTTAGTAGGGTACATTGCCAACAATGGAACGGAATGTAGCAAGGTAGGTAAATAAGCGGCAAGGCTCTTACCGTCTCCTGTCATGGCGGTATTGAACACAACGTCGCATTGCTGGTTCTGGGCTGCTAAATAGGTGTTCAATTGATGTGCGGAGAGTTGCCAAGATGCCGGCATTCTCTCTCGCACATCCATTGGTATCTCTGCTTCATTAGCCAATTTGGAATATACCGGCAGCGTTGTAATACTAAACATTCCGCACACGGTCCTTCTCAGAGACCTGACACGTTGTCTGCAGCACCATTCGCCAAGTCATTGTAGAGATAGCTCCGCCCTTCAGACACCAAACTTTTCCCGTCATTGATATCCTATCCTTGTTGCACCAGCTATTCAGTTCTCCCCTGAGCCGAACCCAGGAGACAACGCCATTATACCGCCCACCTACCCCCATAAATGTGGGGGGATTCAAACTCAAACGCCAAACGCCCAAACACTTGCTGCTAGACATTCAAGGGCAAAGACCTTATAATACTTACAGACAATACGTTCCCCGCGTTGCGTCTAATGCCTGGTGACCTGTGCCTCCCTTCGGTATCCATTCCAAAGGTGTAAGCCAGGTAGTGCGGCGAAAGCCCCCCCAGGCTTTTTATTTTTCTAGAACACCCCGTATCTCTCCCCAATCTATTATCTGATCAACTTCTCGTTGACCGCGTTGGACTTGCCAGGCAACCTGGTGAGCCATTGACGATTTGCCTATTTGTGCAAAATACAACTGATGCTTGGCTAATTGATAGCCATGCCGATAAATAAAGCGTAAAACCATCCCCTTAATTTTGGCATCCTGACCCGTATACTCAACATCGACTTTGATATACGTCCCCTCCTTGCTAATCCATGACAGATGCGGCCTTAACAAGATGAACAAGCCAGCCGCGAAAAGTTGATAGCACGCCAAATCATGTGTCTTCCCCACGCTTTTCAAGTAAGCAAAAGCTTCTCGCTTCACATTCGCAGGAATCAGAATAGAACGGTAAAGTTCATCCGCCATGGCCAGGACCGTACTCTGCGCGGTTTGCTCCATCTTAATCGATTGATCTATTTCAAGCATTTGGCTGCATTCTGCAAAGACTTCTTCCCACGAAGAAACTGTGGTATAGTGTTTGCAGAAAATAAATCGGGCAATCCGGTTTACTCACCCCCAACGATAAGGTGACCTCTCTAGGGTGGCCTTCCTCAAACGAGGATAGTTGGGGGTGTTTTCTTGCCCGTGTATGACCAAAGTCCACAAATTTGCCTTGAACTGCTTCTAGCAGGCTGTCGGAAAAATCCGCCCGCTTTTCTTTCCTTCTTTCTTTTTCCGACAAACTGTCAGGTCAAATGATATACGACAAACATGAGCATCTAGACTTTTCCACGCAAACGCCTAAAATAAGTGTGACAGAAACGCCCTTGCGTTGTGTCATTAGACTTGGTGACCTGCGTTCTCCCCCTTGGTAGCCACTCCAGGGAAGTGGGACAGGTAGTGCGGCAAAAGCCGCCCCAAGTCTCTTTATTCCCGATATACGTTCTCCAGCCCGGTCACCAATGCCCGCACCTCCCGCAGCAGTTCCGCGCCTCCCTCTACTACACACTTATCCCCATAATAGAGTAAATTTCTCGCTACATCGAAAACGTCATACGTTTTGCCGGCAACCCGCACCCACCCATCCTCCAATTCCTCCAACCGGGGCGGGTCGATAAACTCCCGCCGTGGCAGCCCCGCGCCGGCGCGCGCCAGCGCGGGCGAGAGGCGATATACCACCTCCTTCGGCTTGCCCAGTGGCCGCACGCTCGACATCTTTTGTGGCAGCACCTTCACCGTTCCCGCTACCATAAAACTCAGGCGGTAGGTAATGTAATCCAGCGGCTCCCAGGCGCCAAGAGGACCGTCGTTCTGCCGGCAATAACCCCGCAGCCGCCAATGTCCTCGTTCACTAAAATAAAAGTCCCACGGCTCCACCACATGATGCCGGGGCCGTTGGTCATCACGGTAAAGGGAAACATAATCGAACTGCAAGAGTTGACGTGCGTTGTAGGCTTCCAGCACGCGCTCCCAAACATCCGGGGAAATGGGTTCGCTATCACGCAGGCGCAAATCCATGCCCGGCTGCAAGCCCCGCATTTTTTGATAGTGACGCTGACGAGATGCCGGCATCCACCCCACCAACACCTCCACCAACCGCCGCACCGGCTCCCAATGCGGCGTTTCCGGATGAAACGTATCCGTCAAAAACGCCAGCGTCTCCAACGCCGTATCCGGCAGATCCAGCAGTGGGCGCTCCCAATCCGTCAGCTCATACCCCTTGCTCCTGGCCACAAACCGCATTTTCACATGGAAATGCGCCCACAAACGACGCTTGTCCTCGTCAAACCGCTTTTGCAACTTCTCCCCCGTCGCATCCCCATACGCATCCGCCCCCTCCCACTCCCGCACCGCCGCCAGAAGCGCCTGCTTACTTGCCGGCCCCTGCTGCAACCGCCGCACCATCGCCAGGCAACGCCGCGCCACATGCCACGTACTCTCCCGCTGATTACTCATTTACCCTCCCTACGGCCCCGACAATTCCCCATCACCCGGCGGGAGCGCCACGCCACCCAACAGCGCGACGCCCCCACCCCTCATACCTCATACCTCAAACCTCATACCTCAAACCTCATACCTCATACCTTCACCGACTCCACCCCCCCGGCAAACTGGCAACCCCGCCCACAATCAATAAAATCACGATCACGACCGTGATCAGGCTGTTGCGAAACTGGGCGGCATCATCACCTCGTTTGCGCCAGCCCGCCGTCGCATGTGCCACGACCGCCGCCAGTAGCATTGTGCCGGCATGTTCAATACGATACATCGGCCATTCACCACTCTGCACCCCCCAGGTAATTAACATAACCAGCCCTAGCGTCACATTCAAATCAACCAGCCCCGCAAACGCCGACATCAAGCCACGATCCGCCGCCTGGAACGGCGTCCGGCGCGTCCAGCCAAGAGCGAACTTCACCATCGCCGCCACGGCCACGATCACGACCAGCCAGCGAATGATGGAATGAATACTAAGCAATGTTGTGAGTACGGTATCCAAGTCTGTATCTCCTTTGGTAACGGCTAACTCCCTCGCGGGCAGAGCTTGTCGAAGTCCTTGTTGCCTTCGACAGACTCAGGCAACGGGCTGAGCCAGTTACCTCCTTTGAAAGTAGTTGATAGTTGACGGTTGACGGTTGTCAGAAGCGCCACCCGTTAGAAAGGACGCAGCGCGTATTCATCCCCCGTCATTCGTCTTTCGTTCTTACACGCCTTGTCCATTTGCACAATGCGGAGTATTTTACTGTATCCGGGCAACCTCGGACAATCACCAACGACCAACCATCAACAGGAACCCCTTATGTTATCAGCACTCGATGCCCTCCAACGTCTTCAAGAAGGAAACCGTCGTTTCGTATCCGGCGTGCGCGGTCTGGACGCCATCATGAGCCAGGCGCGGCGCGGCGATCTCGTCAGCGGCCAGCAGCCCTTTGCCGTCATTCTCGGCTGCTCCGACTCGCGCGTGCCCGTGGAGATCATTTTTGACCAGGGATTGGGAGACTTGTTTGTGATTCGCGTTGCCGGCAACGTTGTGGCCGCCTCCCAGATTGGCAGTATCGAATATGCGGCAACACAGTTTGGCACGCGGCTGGTGGTCGTGTTGGGGCACACCCACTGCGGCGCAGTGCAGGCCACGCTGGCGCAATTGCAGCGCCCCAGCCGCACCCAATCGCGCAATCTGCACTCCATCGTGGACCGAATTCGACCGTCCGTCGAGGAGTTACTGGCGACGGAACTCCGGCACGACCCGGAAGCGCTGATGCAACATGCCGTGCGCGCCAACGTGCGCGTTTCCGCCTACGCGCTGCGCTATGGCTCCGATATTCTGGAGCATCTGATTGAGCATGAAGGGTTAATGGTGGTGGGCGCTGAATACGCGCTGGAAACGGGGGAGGTGACGTTTTTTGAGGGTGTGCCAGCAGAAACAGTCAATGGTTGACTGCTGGTAACTGCTTAGCCCGCTGCCTGAGCCTGTCGCCCGCTGCCTGAGCCTGTCGAAGGCAGCCTGTCGAAGGCAATTTAGGCTTCGACAAGCTCAGCCGACGAGGGGGGTGTTACGACTGTTGTTTAATTTCAGTTGTTTGATTTCAGTGGGCCGTTATCCAGCATGGCCGGGGGGAACTCAATCGTGGCGCGTGCGACGGCCAGGCCGTCTACTTCGGTCACGTTGAAGGTGATGTCGCCGTGGCTGACGGTGTCCGCCACCAGGGGGGGGCGGCCCAGCCAGGTGATGATCAGGCCGCCGATGGTGTCCACGTCCGGCAGATCGTCCTCGTCTCCCAGGTCCAACCCGTATTCGATCAGGTCTTCGACGAGGAAATTGCCGGCAATTTCCAGAAACCCCGGCTCAATCAACTCCAACGGCTCCTTCTCCTGGTCAAACTCGTCCCGCACCTCTCCCACGACTTCTTCGACCAGGTCTTCCAGCGTGACAATGCCGGCAAGACCGCCAAACTCATCCAGCACAATTGCCATGTGCAGCCGCTTGCGCCGGAAATCATCCAGCAGGCCTGACACGTACAACGCCTCCGGCACCGCCGGCGCGGCCCGCACGACCTGACGCAAATCAAACGCGCCAGTCCCGTCCAACTCATACCGCACCAAATCCTTCAAATGCAAAATGCCAATGATGTGGTCCAGGTCATCCTCGTAGACGGGAAAACGGCTGTGGCGGCTCTCCGTCACCAACTGCTTCATCTCCGCGTAGGGCGTGTCGCAAGAAATCGCCTGCACTTTGGTGCGCGGCGTCATCACCTGCCCCACATGCCGGTCGCCAAAATCGAAGATATTGCGGATCATCTCTTCTTCGCTCAAATTCAGCAGCCCATGCTCCGTGCTGGCCTCCACAATCAGCTTGATCTCCTCCGGCGTGTGCAGGCGGTCCTGGCCGCGTGCGGGGGGAATGCGGAACAGGCGCAGCAGCAATGCGCCGATGCCATTGAGGGCGCGCACGGGCAGCGCCATCACGCGCTGAATCACCATCATTGGCGTTGTCACCGTCATAGCGGCGCGCGCGGGGGCGCTGAGGGCAATGGATTTGGGAATCATTTCGCCAACCACAATGTGTACGTAAGTGAGCAAGCTCACGGCAATCAGGTAGCCAATACTGCCGACCAGCGCCGGATCCGGCTCGCCGCCCAGCCATTTTTCCAACAACGGTTCCACCAAATGAGCGATGCGCGGTTCGCCGACCATGCCCAACCCCAGCGAGGCAATGGTGATGCCGACTTGCGCCGTGGCGATATAGCTGTCCTGGCGCGCCGGGGAACTCAGCACGGCCAGCACGCGGCGGGCCGCGCCGCTGCCTTCGCGGGCCTGCTCTTCCATCTGGCTGGCACGCACGCCAATGATGGAAAACTCAGACGCGACGAAAAAGCCGTTGACAAGGACCATGAGGAAAATGATGAGGACAAGCAGGAGGGTAGAGCCGGCGGCGTCCGGCGCGGCGGCGGCGGCGGTGACAAATAGCATCAATCCGGGGAAGCCGGCAGCCAACAGAATTCGTTTACGCATCATCGGCGGCAGCCTCCCATTCGGGGATTCTTTCCATTTGCGCCATCTGCCGCGGAATGGAGATTTCGGCGACGCCCAGGTCGGCCATCTTTTCCACGCGGATGGTCGTGCCATTAACGGTGACTTCTTCGCCGGCTTGGGGCACGCGGCCCAACGTACTCAAGATCAGGCCGCTGAGGGTATCCGCTTCTTCCTCCGGGAGTTTTAGTTGCAGATATTCGTTCACGTCGGCGATGAGCAGGTCGCCGCGCAGATGGTAGCGCCCTTCCGTATCCTCGGTAAACAGGTCTTCTTCGCGGTCAAATTCGTCCTGGAATTCGCCAAATATCTCTTCAATCAGGTCTTCCAGGGTGATCAAACCCGCCGTGCCGCCGTATTCGTCAAAGACGATGACCATGTATTGGCCGGTGCGGCGCAGGGTGTCCCATACTTCGCCGATGGCCATGGTTTCGGGCACATAGGCGACATCGCGGACGATGGATTGGTTGTCGCTGATGCCCTGAGTGTGCAGGAGGAAAAGGTCTTTGACGTGGACAATGCCGGCAATATGGTCCACCGACTCCTGGTATAGCGGAATGCGCGTATAACCCTCGTCAATACATAGGCGCAGCAGATCCTCTACGCTGCTTTCCGCCGGCGCGGCAATCAGCCGCGTGCGATGCACCATCACCTGCCGCGCCGTCAGGTCCCGCAAACGCAGCGTGTTCCGCAGCATCTGGCGCTCCTCATCCTCCAGCAGCCCGCCGCGTGTGCTGGCCGTCACCAAAATCTCGATTTCCTCCGGCGAATGCACCGTGCCATGCTCTTTATGTTCGATGCCCATCAGCTTCAACAGAGCCGTGCCGCTGCCATTAAAAAGCCAGATCAAGGGGCGAAACAGGAACAAGGAGAGGCGCATGGGCGTCACGGTCGCCAGGGCCACGCGCTCCGGATACTGCACGGCTACGGACTTGGGGAACAATTCGCCGATCACGACTTGCAGGGTGGTGATGATCAGCAGGATCACCCAAATGGTGATGGAAAGGGCCAACGCCTCGGCGGCCACGCCCGGGCTGACGTTGATGCCCAGGTCAGGCAGAATCTGGGCCAGGGGCTGAGCCAACCCTTGCGCCAGGACCCGCTGTCCATATGCGCCCAGGGTGAGGGAGGAGACGGTGATGCCTACCTGGCAGGCGGCCACGTAGTCGTCAATGGGTTTGCCGTCCATGATCAGGGGGAGGAGGCGTTGCGCGGCGGTGTTGCCGGCAGCGGCCATCTCCACCAGGCGCGTTTTACGAGACTTGACGGCGGCGAATTCCGCGGAAACGTACAGCGCATTCATGAGTACGAGCAGCGCTACGATCGTTATCGCTGTGACAAAAGACATAGGTTTAGTTACTCAACGGAGACGCGCCGTTTGCGCGGCGGGAGCAGGCCGCCAGCCCGGAAATATCGGCTGCCATGAATGAGGAAAGGCTGGACAACGTCCACGCGGATGGTTGGTCTAATTTAGGGGAAGCAAAACGTTGGGGAGGGTCTGAATCGGGATCGGCTGTGCCGGCATCTTCGCTGAACATGACACTCATATAGTTCGTTCAGAATGAACTCTGGAATTTCCATATAGGGCAACAAAAACTTACTCGAGAGGATTATAAAACACCCCCGGCAATTGGGCAATAATTGAACGCACTCCGCGGCAATCGCATGAATCATGAGCATTTTGCCGACGGACAAGACCCCGGACAACAGCGAAAAGTCGCCCATTCGCCGGCCACACCTGGCGCGATTATCCGAACCTGCCCACCAAGCCGCCCCGCCCGGTTTTGAGTATAATCCTTCCCAGAAGCTGTGTTGAGGGGGAATGACATGATTGACGAGACCCCTTTAGCCTGAAATTGAGCTTCCGCGAAGGTAATAATCAAAATATGTTACTCATCCTCTCCCACGAAAATGGCGATTTTGACGCCATCGCCTCGCAGTTCGCGGCGCATAAACTGTTTCCTGAAGGCGTCCCCATCCTGCCCCGGCGCGTGAATCGGAACGTGTACCAGTTTCTGGCGCTCTACGGCGGCTCCTTTGGTTTTGTCCGCATGGAGGATTGGCGGCGGCGGAAGGTGGATGAGGTGGTGCTGGTGGATACACAGTCGCTGCCGAATGTGCGCGGCGTGAAGTCGGATGTGAGCGTGCGCGTTTTCGACCATCATGTGCCGGGGAAAATGCCGGCATCCTGGGCCATCCACTACCAATCCGTTGGTGCCACTACCACCATCCTCACCGAAATGCTGCAATCCGCCGGCTTCACCCTCTCCCCCGAAGAAGCCTCCCTCCTCCTGCTTGGCATCCACGAAGACACCGGCTCCCTCACTTACGACACCGCCACCGCCCGCGACGCCCAGGCCGCCGCCTGGCTCATGTCCCAGGGCGGCCAGCTCAACATCGTGCGCCGTTTCCTGGACATCCCCCTCACCGAGGCGCAACAAACCCTCTACGCCCGCCTGCAGGCCAGCGCGGAATGGCTCACCCTGGAAGGGCAAAGCATTCTCCTCGCCACCGCCCAGGCCCCGCCCCACTTTGACGACGAAATATCCAGCGTCGCCCATCGCATGAGAGACGCGCTCGTTCCCGATAGCCTCCTCGTGCTTGTCGAGCTGACCCAGCACGTACAGCTCGTCGCCCGCGGCAGTACCGACCAGATCGACGTGGGCGCGTTGGCCGCCGCGCTGGGTGGCGGCGGCCACAGCCGCGCCGCGGCGGCCATGATCATGGATGCCACCCTGGCGCAGGCGCGCGAGAAAGTCATCGCCCTGCTGCCCCACGTGGTCAAACCCATGGTGAAAGTTTCCCAACTGATGTCGCATGGCGTCAGCACCGTTTCCGTGGCGACCAGCGTCGCCGATGCCGCCGAACGAATGCAGCGCCTCGGCCACGAAGGGTATCCGGTCGTGGACGACGAGGGCCAGATCGTCGGCCTGCTCACGCGGCGCGCCGTAGACCGGGCCATGAACCACAAGCTCAGCGACCTCACCGTGCATCAGGTCATGCGCGCCGGCCATGTCGTCGTCCATCCCGATGACAGTGTGGCGCGGGTGCAGCAGTTGATGATCGCCGAAGGATGGGGCCAGATTCCCGTCGTCGCCGATACACCGGCGGCGGAATTGCTGGGCATCGTCACCCGCACCGACCTGCTCAACCAACTGTCGCAGCCCGTCCAACCCACGCGCCAACCGGATATGCGCCGCCTGATGGCCGAGATTTTGCGGCCCGCCGTGTGGCAGATGGTGCAGGCGATCAGCCGCGTGGCCGCCCTGCAAGGTGTTTCGCTCTATTTCGTAGGCGGGCTGGTGCGCGATTTACTACTGGAAAAGCCCGCCGTGGACATCGACATGGTCGTGGAAGGGGATGCCATTGCGTTGGTGCAGGCGTTGCAGGCCCGCTTTGGCGGCGATGTGCGCACGCATACGCGCTTTGGCACGGCCAAGTGGCTCACGGATGCCCACGTTTGGCAGGCCGTCGCGCCCAACCTGACGCAAGATGGCGTGCCCGATACGGTCGATTTTGTTACGGCGCGGACGGAGTTTTACGCCCGACCGACGGCGCTGCCGGAAGTGGCGCGTAGCTCCATCAAGTTGGACCTGCACCGGCGCGACTTCACGATTAACACCCTGGCGGTGCGTCTCGACGGGGCGCACCTGGGGCAGTTGCTGGATTTCTACGGGGGGCAGCGGGACCTGGAGAACAAGCTGATCCGCGTGCTGCATAGCCTCAGCTTCATTGACGACCCGACGCGCATTTTGCGGGCGGCTCGGCTGGAGCAGCGGCTCGGCTTTACCATTGAGGAGCGCACGGCGGAGCTGATCGGCGATGCGCTGCCCATGTTGGCGCGCATCACGGGGGACCGGATTCGCCACGAACTGGATCTGGCCTTGCAAGAGGCGGCCCCGGAACGGGCACTGGCGCGGTTGGGGGAGTTGGGCGTCTTGCGGGCGTTGCACCCGCAGTTGCGCTGGCATCCAGAGACGGCGGTGGCATTTGATTGCGCCCTGGCGCTTTACCAGGACCCCCGGTGGGAGTCAGAGCTGCGTTCCGGTGATCAGGTGGTCATTTACTTTATTCTCTGGTTGCTCCCGCTGCCCCTGGCGGTACAGCGGGCGCTAATGCAGCGGCTGCGCGTGCGCAAAACAACACAAGAGGATGTGGAAAATGCCGGCACGCTTTTGCGCGCCCTCCCCCAACTTCCCCCGAACAGCCCGCCCAGCGAGGCGGCGCGTCTCATTCGCCCCCACGCCAACCGCGCGCGCGTTCTGGCGGCGGCGCTGGCTGCCTCGCAGGCGGCGGGCGAACGAGAGGCAGCGCGGCTAATTGGACGTTATCAGCAGGTATGGCGGCACGTCACCCCCGCGCTGAACGGGAATGATCTGGCGCAAATGGGCATTGAACGGGGGCCGGTTCTGGGCGCGCTGTTGCAGCGCCTGCTGGCGGCGCGTTTGGATGGTCTGATTGAGGATGCCGCCGGCGAAAGGGAGATGGTGCGGGCGTTCCTGGCGCGGCAGTCAGCGGAGCCGGGAGACACCGCATGAATGAGCGCCCGTCTTAGTCTGAAGACAGGAGGCGGCTGATTTCCCGCGCGCGCGTGGCGATCTGGTCGGCGGTTTCGGCGCAGGCAGCGGGGTGGGGCCGCGGCACGTCGATGAGCCAGCCTTCCGCCTCCGCCAGCGCCTGGTAGACCAGGCGCAGCCACTGTTGGGCTTCGCTGGGGGGGTGGCCTAATTGGGCCAATGTCTTTTCCGCCTGGATGGTGTGCTGGCGCAGGTGGGCGTCAAAGCGGTGCAGGCGAAAGGAGACGGGGATGTCTTCTTCTTCCCACCACCAGGTTGGGGTCGCCAACTGCGCCGCGCTCAGGCCACCCAGGTCGCGCAGAATGCGGTCGTGCAGGGCGCTGAAGGCGTCCATGATGGCCGGCAGATCCGCTTCGCTCAAAAAGGCTTCCATTTCGTCATCGTTTCCGAGCAGGCTTCTGCCGAATTCTGGCGGCGATTCGCGCGGGTCGCCGGGGGCGCGGGTGAGGGCGTACTGGATTTGGTTGAAGAAGGCGCGATTGGCGAACAGCATGTGACCCAGGATGATGCGCAGGGGCCACTCTTCGGGGGCGGGGCGGGTGTCTAGCAGGGTGGGGGCCACGCCGATGAGGATGGCTTGCAGGTCGCGGAAGGCGGCGTGGAATTGGGAGAGGGGGTGCTGCGCGGGGGGACGATGCCGGCATTCCTCTCCCAACATCACCGCCAATGCCCGCAACTCATGATAACTGCCGATCAGCGCAAAACGCACCCCCTCATCGTGATACAACCATTTCCATTCTCGATTAAGATCCGCTTCACGCAACCCCTGCATGACCTGAGTGAGCTGCTGTACGGCTTCATAAAGCATCATGAGGGACTCCTTCGAAAATAACCTTCCCGGAAGCTCGGTCACGGATGATGGCCCTGGGGAACAGCTTCCGGGAAGGTGGTCGTGAATAGTACTGCGATTATTTTCATCCATTGCGGCGTTGGTATTTGCGGAGACTGCGCCAGTTTATCTCCACTAAAAACTGGAAAGCGTTCCCTGCCCGTTTCCGCCGCGCCATTCGCTGCTGGCGAGGAAGGCCATCGCCTCGTCCGCGGAGCCATCCATGTAGATATTCAGGCGACGGTTGGCCGTTTCGCGGGCCACGTCGATGACGCGCAGATAAGGATCGAGCGCGCCGTCCGGCGGTGACAGCTTCACCAGTTGATTGGGGGAGTTGCGGAAAAAGGCCCAATCGAAGTTGCTGCGGGGGTCTTCCAGGTGCAGTGGTAGCGAATGGATGCCGGCCTCCACCAGGTCCTGGAAGAAATGGGTTCCATAGGAAAGGTCGGGGACGCCATCTTCCATCAACACAGACATTTCGATCAGCACCTTTGTGTTGTGAATGTCCGCGTAGGTGACGCGCACGCCCAGCTCCAGGTTGGCGCTGCCCCAGCGTCCCGGTCCCATAATGATGAAGGATTCATGCTCCAGCCGCGTGTTGAGGCGACCGATGGCCCGCCCCAACTCCAGCTTGATCGTCTGGCTGGGAATCTGCCGGTAGAGAATGGGATCGACAAAGATAACGTAACGTATGCCTTCGACCTTGCCGTCGGGGACCAGGTTGAATGTGCTAAACAGGATGTCACCGGCGGGGATGTCCCTGGGGATGGACACCTCGCCGCCGCTGGCGCGCTGGCTCAGGGGGCGACATTGCAGCACATGCAGCTTGTAGTCGGGGTAGGGGTAGTTGGGGATGATGTCGATGGTGAATTCAATGTCCACGGGCGTGCCGTAGCTCTGCTCCAGGCGGATGAGGGCGCTGCGCATCAGGCGCACGAATTTTTGATCTTTGGTGAGGTAGTCAAAGGTAAGGACGGCGTCTTCTACGTCGGTAATGGAACCGGTGGAGAGGTAATTCTGGAGATAGCCATCTTTGTGGACGGAGGCGACGTAGCGTAAATCGGGGAAGTCGGTGGCGATGACGTCGGCGATGGGCAGGCTGCGTAGATCGTTTTGCTCCAGGTCAATCACGTCGATGTAGTGCTGTGAGTATTGGCGGATGGCTTTGGGCGTGGTTTCGGGGCGCAGGCGGGGGTGGCTGAGGGCGATCATGCGCGGGTAGTCGCGGTCTACGCGGTCCACGGCGCGTGTGCCCATGCCCAGAACCAGGCGCAGGAAGCCATCTTCGCGGCGGATTTTCTTGTTCCAGCGAAATGGGTTCTGGCTGAAGCCGACGCCGGCGAGGCTGGGGTAGAAGTAGCGGCCATGACGTCTGCCACGCACGCGCTGGATGAGGATGGCCATGCGTTCGTCGTAGTCGATGAGGTCGTGGCGACGGCGGTAGAGGATGGCGTCTGGGTTGAGGGTGCTGGCGTAGACGCGCTTGATGTTGCTGAGGAGGTCATGCAGGTTTTCGTCCGGGCTTCCCTGGTTGGGGCAGAAGTAGCTGTTGTATTTGCCGGCAAAAGCGTTGCCAAAATTATCTTCCAACAGACTGGAAGACCGCACGATCAGGGGCGAATCCCCCATGGCCTCCAGCACCGTTCGCAGGCTGCTGACAATGGCATCGGGGAACTCCCCCTCCAGGTGCGCCTGCACCACTTGCGGATAATCGGTGCGGATTTCCTGGATTGCGCGGTACTTCTGCGTCATCAAGTGATCCAGATTGTTCAGCGTGCGGAATTCGTAGATCACGTCCGTTCCCAGGAAGTAGGAGTCAGGAATCTCAATGCTTTCGCTGATGTCCGGGCCATAATCTGGGCTTTGTTGCCGCAGGATCTTCCAGGCCAACAGCATCCCGGCGGCTTTGCCGCCGATTTTGCCGCCGCCAATACGGCGCAAGAAAATGCGGTGCAGGTCTTCTATAGTAAAGACCTTTTTGGCGACGCCAATGTAGCGCAGTTGCTCGCTGACCATCCCTTTCAGCAGCACCACCTTGATCTCTTCCAGATGATGCTTGTACTGCTCGCGCTCCCCTGGTTCCAGTTCCTCGTACAATTTGCCCTGGCGGAAGAGCATTTCCCAGGGGGCCAGTTCAGGATTGAAACGGAGCGCGCGCGAGCCGACGTCGGTGTGCTGGTGGGTGAGGACTTCGTAAACGATGTCTTCGAAGACTTGCGGGGGGAAGTTGTGCGCGAAGGTGAAGTCGGTATGAAAATCGCGGATACGATTTTTCCGCTGCTCCCAGACCGTGGCCGGTTCCTGGTGGAAGGGGTCGTGCAGACCTTCGGTTTTCTGCGATTCGATGGCCTTTTTTTTGACTTCTTCTTCAAAAGCCTCTTCCGTGATCATCCCGCGCGCAAACAACTCTTCGCGCATGCGTGTGCGAATGCGGTCGGCCAGGATGGGGTACTGGGCCAATTTGATGTAGATGTCTAGGGTGGGCGTCTTGGTGCGTATGGACCTACCTGCCATAAAAGGGATACCTCCGCGACCATTATAGCAGAAGTCGGTGGGGGAGACTGCGAGGAATATGGGCCATGAGGCCTTCCCGGAAGCTTGATTTCCGGCCCAGAGCGTCTCGTCGTGGTAACGACTTGGGGCGCGTCTGTTTAGGATTGGAAATAGTAACGACGAACGTTCTCTGCCGCGAAGGGGTTGGTGTTTCCGGGCGTTTGGTTTAAGATTCAGTTTGCTTCAATGCCAAACCGGACCCCAAAAAAAGGTGGGTTGTGCGTCTAATGGTTTAGGACGGAATAAAAGTAGGCAATGCCGGCATATGAGCAATAACGACAACCTGGTGCAACGATGCCAACAAGGCGAACTGGCCGCCTTCAGCGAACTGTTTCGCATCCATGAGGTGCGCATCTATCGCCTGGCGCTGGTCATCCTGGGCAACGAAGAAGATGCGGAAGACGCCGTACAGGACGCCTTCATCCGCATTCTGGAGCGAATCAAAAGCTACCGTGGCGATTCCTCCTTTGAAACGTGGATGACGCGCCTCGTTGTCAACCTCTGCCGCGACAAACTGCGCCGCCTGAAGGTGCGGCACGCCCTCTCGCTGGACTGGATTCGTGGCCTGGCCAGCGACCACAACTTGCCCCGCGAGCTGGACGAGCGCATGGAGCGGCAGCGGTTGTGGGGCATGGTGAGCCAACTGGACGATAAGTATCGTCTGCCCGTCATTTTGCGCTACCACGAGAATCTGTCCTGTGATGAAATTGCCGCGATTTTGAATGTACGCACCACCACTGTCTATGCCCGTCTGAATACGGCCAGGCAACGCTTGCGTGACATGGCTCAGGATGGGCAGTTGGCGGAGAAGGTTGAAGCCGGGTATGTGGGTTGAGCGCCTGCGAAATTGGTTGATGAATAGAATATGGCGCGGGGATGGGGTGGTAGGATGCCGGCATGTACGCGCCCACCTAACCGCCTACCAATACAACGCCCTCTCCCCCCGTCAAAAAGCGGTCATTGCCCGTCACCTGGATCAGTGCGACGATTGCCGCCAACGCCTGAGCGACGGCCAAAACCTGGAGCAAGAACTGCGCTGGGAGGCCATCCGCGGTCGCGCCGTCCTCACCCCCGCCGCCTCTGCCCGCATCCAGGAAGCCGTCTACCGCCGCATGAGGCGCGCCCTATTCTTGCAGCGCACCTGGCGGCTGGCCGGGCAATTCGCCAGCCTCTCCATCACGCTCCTCCTCATGATCACCGTCTTCTTCTTTGCGCGGCAGGTTCCCGGCTACACGGGCGGCGATGTCACCGCGGAAAGCCCGGCCAGTGGCCTGGAAGTGGAGCAAGCGCCGACGGTGGTTCCCGTGCCCGATGCCGTGATAATGCCGGCATCCACCCGCGCCCCCATCATCCCCACTCCCCCCATCCGACACGGCCTGGAACTGCCGCCGGACGACCTGGCGGCAGTCGTCGTGCAAGCCGCGCTGGATGGGAATAATGCGCTACTGACCCGTATTTATGGCAATGCCAGCCACCGCGAGGCCATCGTGCGTGTTTGGGACAACATCACCCGCTGCGGCAGCGAATTGGCCGCCAACGACCTGGCCTACGAAGTCTACCCGCGCAGTCGGCCCGGACTCGTGCGCGTGGACCTCCTCAAAGATGGGCGCAACGTCGGCGAATTGAAAATGCGCTTCCAGGAGGGCGAATGGCGCATCTTTTTCACCCGCTACCCCAACACCTACGCTCTGGGCGGATGTAACCAGAGGAATAATCACTGAAAAAACCGGGTTTTTTGATTGTCCGGCGGAAATTACCAGAGTGGTTCATGTGTAAAAACCCGGTTTTTGGCCTTTTTTCAGAAGAGTCAATGGTGCTGGGCGAGACTGTTTCATTAACCATTCACGAATTCACCAATTGACCGTTAATCCCGTTCCCATGAATTTTCTCCGCTTCATCCTCCGCCGCGCCGCTTTCCACTGGCAAATTCTCGTCACGCTGGGCCTGGGTGTCGTCCTCTCCACCGGCCTGCTCGCCAGTGGCCCGCTGCTGGTGAACACGGTCGTGGAGTTTGGCCTGCGCAATACCCTCACCACGGGGGACGCCCTCACGCGCAGCCTGCGCATCAGCGTCTTTTCCGCCAGTTCGTCATCGGCGGATTACGCGGCGCTGAATGACCAGGTCAATAACGTGGTGCAGCGCCGCTTTGCCTCTTACCTGGACCAGGTGGTTCCGCAGGCCGGCACAAGCTGGCTCTTCCCCTGGTTCGAGAACAACGTGGTGGAGACGGACCGCGTCAACGTCAGCTATGATGGGGCGCTGGAGGGAGAGACAGAGTTGGTGGAAGGGGTATTCCCCGGCGACCCGGTGGTGGATGAGCAGACGATTGCCGTGGCTATTGGCGAGGAGATGGCGAACGCATACGATTTGCAGGTGGGGGACCGCCTGCCGCTCAGCCGGAATCGCAGCGCGGAAGAACCGGAATTGTGGTTGGAAATTGCCGGCATTGTCCGCCCCCGCAACCCCCGTGATCCCTACTGGTCCGGCTCCCTCAATCCCCTGCGCTCACACCCCGACGAACGCTGGCGCGCCCAATTCAACGCCTTTGTTCCCGCCGACCAATTCTTCGCCATCGCCGAAAAATACTTCCCCGGCGGACGTGCCGAACTGTACTGGAACGTCCTCTTTAATCCGGCGACCATCTCCGTCGCCGACATCCCCTTGCTGCGTTCGCGCCTCGACGGCTTTATCTTCGACCTGCTGGACATCACGCCTACGCACCCCGTGATCACCACCAACCTCAGCGACGTGCTTGCCAGCTTCGCCGCCCAATCAGAAGCGGTGCGCGCGCCGCTGCTCCTGCTCACGGCGGAAGTCGTGCTTCTGGCCCTTTATTACGTGATTATGGTTGCCGCCCTCTCCGTGAAGCAGGTGGAGCGAGAGTTTGCCGTACTCCGCAGCCGCGGCGCGTCCGGCAGCCAGATTTTTCGCATCCAGACGGGCGAGGCCCTCCTCATCAGTGGTGTTGCCTTCTTCAGCGGCCCTGTTCTGGGGGCGGCGCTGGTGCGCGCGCTGGGGTTCCTGGGGCCGCTGCGGGACGTGAGCCAGGGAAGCTGGAATCTTACCCTCAGCCAGGCGGCATGGCTGGCTGCCGGCATTGGCACGCTGGCCTGTCTCTCCGGTCTGTTGCTGCCCGTTGGCCCCGCCTTGCGCCGCAGCATCGTCACCCACACCCAATCCGTCACCCGCGAAAATCGCCCCCCCCTATGGCAACGTTTCTACCTCGACGTGTTCCTGCTCGTTGGTGGCCTCATCCTCCTCTGGCGGCTGCGCCTCTACGGCGGCATCATCGGCAGCGGTGGCGGCGCGCGCATCGACTGGCTGCTGCTCCTCTCGCCGCTCGCTTTGCTCCTGGGGACGGGCACCATCTTGCTGCGCATCTTCCCCCTGGTGCTGCGCTTTGGCGCGGCCCTGGCCGCGCGTGGACGCGGTCTGCCCACGGCGCTGGCGATGTGGCAAACCTCGCGCAATCCCACGCATGTGGCGCGCCTGGTGCTGCTGCTGACGCTGGCGATGTCCCTGGGGCTGCTCTCCACGGGCATCAATGCCACCCTCGACCTGAGCGAACTGGAGCGGGCAGAGTACGCGACCGGCAGCGACGTGCGCCTGGATTCGACTTTTGTGCTGCCCATGGAGTCGCTGCAGGCGATGCCCCTCGTCGCGGCCAGCAGCACCGCCTTCCGCACCACGGGGTCGGTGGCGCGGGGGCGCGCCTTTGGTCGCTTTGATTTGTGGGCGATTGATCCCATCACCTACGGCGGATTGACGACCTTCCGCGACGATTTCGCGGCGCAGCCCATGCCCGCGCTGCTGGATGAACTGGCTCGGGGCGGTCCAACGCCGCATCCGGTGTTGCCGCTGCCCGGCCAACCATTGCGCCTGGGTGTTTGGGTCTGGTCCGGCCCCGACGATGGCGAGGATACGGGCTTCAGCGCGCTCCGTGGCGATAGCAACCTGGACCGCATTGGTCTGGAGGCGCGGTTGCAAACGGCGGGCGGGCAGATGATCCAGGTGAAGCTGCTGCCGTCGGAGACGGGGGGGTATCCGGCGGATGGTTGGCGTTATTTTTCCGGTAGCGTGCCGGCACAAAGTGAACTGGCTTACCCGCTGTCGTTGCACTCTTTCTGGTTTGCCAACCGCACGCGCCGCGAACAGGGGAATTTTGGCGGTTTCCTTTCGGCGACGATGCAGTTGGCGCTGGATGACTTGACCGTGGTGGACCGGAGCAGCGGCGACACGATTATTGCCGATGGCTTCGATGATATTCGGGAGGTGTGGTACGCTACGGGCGAATCGACGACGGCGTATAGTCTGAATTTTGTGCGCGCGGGACGGGGGCGGTTGGGGCTGCAACTGATCTACATTGATCCGGGGGCGGTGGTGCGGGTGTCGCTGATTGGGGGAGAGGAGGTGCGGGGGGCAATGCCGGCATTAGTCAACCAAACCTTCCGCAACATCACCGACATCCAGGTAGGCGACATCGTGCGCGCCACCGTCGCCTCCGAACCCATAGAATTCCAGATCAAGGGTATCGTCAACTACTTCCCCACCCTCTACGACGACCTGGAAACCGGCTACCTCATCACCCAACGGGACCAGCTTCTCAATTATCTTAACGACATCAAAACCCGCCCCGTCAATCCCAACGAACTCCTCCTGAAACTCCAGGATGGAGCAGACGTAGACGCCACCGTCGCCCAGGCGCTGGAAATTGCCCCCGACATCTCCGATGTGCATACCATCGCCGCCACCCGTGCTATCATCAAGGCCGATCCCATGTCCCTTGGTTTACGTAGCGTCACCTTCTTCGGCTACGTCATCACCACCATCCTCAGCCTCGTCGGCTTTGCCACCCACTTCTACCTCAGCGCCCGCCAGCGCGAAGCCGTCTATGCCGTGCTGCGCTCCATTGGTATGGCCGCGCGGCAGTTGTACACCATGCTCGTGCTGGAACAAGTCGTCCTCATTCTCTTTGGTCTGGCCCTGGGGACCCTGCTGGGCGTCGTTTTGAACCAGATCACCCTGCCTGGCCTGCCTATCACCCTGGGAGACACCCTGCCTATTCCCCCGTTCATTCCTCGCAGTGACTGGCTGGCCGTGGGCCGCATCTACCTTGTGCTCGCGGTGGGCTTCCTCACGGCATTGGGCATTGCCACCTGGCTCCTCTGGCGGCGCAAGCTGCACCGCATCCTGCGCATCGGCGAAGAGTAGAATCATGCTTCTGAAGCTCGCATTCCGTCACCTCATACGCCATTGGCGGCTCAACCTCTTCGTGCTGCTCACGCTGCTGTTGACCGTCAGCCTGCTGGCCGGGCTGCCCATGTACACCTCCGCCATCGCCGACCGCAGCCTGCGCCAGACGCTCGTCGATGCTTCCCCCCTGGCGCGCAACGTGCAGGTCAACGGTGACCTGAGCGTGCGCCTATTTCAAGATTTGCGCGACATCCTCGGGCCGCTTTATGACAGGCGGGCGCGGCTGCGCGTAGTAGACCCCATCGAACTATCCCGCTGGATTGTGCTGCCCGATGGCAATCTGCGCCCGGTGCCGGAATTCTTCTTCGTACGCTTCTTCTCGCTGGACGAGTATCACGACCATGTTGACGTGATTGATGGGCGTCTGCCCAATTTCGTGGCGCAGACGAACCCGCTGCGCCTGCCCACGCTGGAGATTGCCATCGGACAGACCGCCGCCGAATTGTATGGCGTGGCCGTGGGCGACAGCATCGTCAGTCCAGACAAGCAGTACAAGGCGGAAGTCGTGGGCATTATCGCGCCCACGGACGAGGCGGATGAGTTCTGGTTTGAGGATTTTCTCCCCTTTGGCCTGGAGCGCATCCCCGGCGGCAACCGCGAGGATACGGTTATCCTCTCCGCCATTTTGCCGCAGGAGTCCATGGAGGCGTATTTTTCCTTCAGCGAGACGTGGCGCGTCTTCATCAACTGGCAGGCGATCACGCTGGATAACGCGCTGCAAGTGCAAACCTCGCTGAATAATCTGCTGGCGTCGCAGACAGGCGTGCGGCTTTCCACCGGTCTGCTGCCCATCATTGACGTTTACCAGGCGCAGTTGGCGACGGCGCGGCTGTCCCTTTTCCTGCTTACGGCGCAATCCTTCCTCTTTGTGGTGTATGCTTTGGTGACGATGACGGGCTTCATGCTGGATCAGTCGCGGGGGGAGCTGGCGACGTTGGTGGGGCGCGGTTTCGACAGCCGCCAGGTCACGACGGTGTACGCGGTGGAGGGGGCGTTCATGACCTTGATGGTGCTGCCCGTGGGGCCGCTGCTGGCGCGGGCTTTGGTCGGGCTGTGGGCGCGAACGATTGATGCGCCGCCGCCGGCGGCCATTCCCCTGGCCTCGTGGCAGTTGACGATAGCGGGGGCGTTGGTTGGTTTGCTGGTGATTGTGGGGTCGGTTTATGTGGCTTCGCGGCAAAACTTGCTGGCCTGGCAGCAGGCGTCGGCTCGTCCGGGGCGGCGTTCAGGGTGGCAACGTGCCGGCATTGACATTTTCCTTCTCGCATTAGGTGGCATCGCCTACTGGCAGCTCAACCAGCGCGGCAGCTTCGTCGTCGGCGCGGGGCAGGAGCAGGTCGCCGACCCGCTCCTGCTGCTCGGCCCCTCCGTCCTTCTCATCTCCGTCGCCCTCCTGCTGCTGCGCCTCTTCCCCCTGCTGATCAGCTTTGTCGCCTGGCTCACGCGCGGGCGGCGCGACCTGGTGCTGCCGCTGGGGTTGACACGATTGGCGCGCGCGCCCATCGGCCCGGGGCGCGTGGTGCTGCTGGTGAGCATCTCCGCCGCGCTCACCCTGTTCGCCAGCGCCTTTTCCTACTCCGTGACCCAAAGGCAGGAAGCGTTTGCTCGCTACTTCAATGGCGCGGACATGCGCGTGCAACTCAGTTTGCCCACCGCCGCGGCGGCGGCACAGACGGAGGCGATCACGGCGTTGCCGGGGGTGACCGCGGTTTCTCCCGTGTACCGTACGCGGGCGCGCCTGAGCGCATCCACGGGCGTGAGCGTGTCTGGCCTGTTTGTTGATCCGGAGACGCTGCCGCAAGTGTCGGCTTTTCCCCCCGCTGTCACTCGTTTGAGCATTCCGGCCATCATGGAAGTGCTGCAACAGCCCATCGGGCGTACCATTCCGGCGGTGGTGTCGCAGAATTTCCCGCCGGGCGACCTGACGCTGGGGGATCAGGTTGTGTACCGCATTGGCGAGCAGAATCTGATTTTTGAGGTGCGCGGCTTGATTCAGAATTTTCCGCGCCTGTCTACGGGGAGTCAATCGCTGCCGTTTTTTGTGGCGAGTTTGCCGGCATTAGCCAACCAGGTGGACATCGTGCAATTGCAGGGGCCGGATGGTGGCACGCGCGAGTTGTGGTTGGGCGTGAATCCGTCGCGGCAGGCTTCCGTTGCCGCTGCCCTGCCCGTTGGGGCCACACTGTTGGGCACGTCTAATGCCCAGTTGACGGCCTTCCAGTCTGGACTGGTGGCGCAGGAGACAACCGGCGCATTCAATCTCAATGCCCTCACGTTGGGCGTTCTTAGCGTGATCATCTTTTTGCTGGTGCATTATTTTGCCGCCTATGCCCGCTTGTTTGAGTTTGGGGTGTTGCGCGCCGTGGGCATGGCGACCGGGCAGCTATTGGCAATGCTTAGCCTGGAGGGGGTGGCGACATTGATTTTGGGTGTGGGTAGTGGCACGGCGATTGGCCTGGGGCTGGCTTATGTCATGCGCCCCTTTATGCTGCTGGCGCTGCGGGATGCTATTGGTGGCGGTTTTGTACACGCTGTTGTCGTCAATTGGCGCGATGTTTTTATGTTGTATGGGGTGCTGCTGCTGGTGTATGCGGCGGCGTTGGGGTTGATGCTGTTGGCGTTGTTGCGTGCCGGCATTCATCGGGTGATGCGCATTGGGGATGAATGATGAATGAGGGATGAGGTATGAGGTATGAGGTATGAGATGGACGTAGGGGCGGTTTTTGTTGATTGCGATAATCTGGTGAAGATTTATAAGGTGGCGGACCTGGAGGTGGTGGCGCTGCAGGGGTTGGACTTGCAGATTGCCCGTGGCGATATGATGGCCCTGGTGGGGGCGTCGGGGTCGGGCAAGTCCACTTTGCTGAACATTATCGGCGGGTTGGATACGCCCAGTGCCGGCACAATCACCGTCGGCGACCGGGATTTGCTCAACCTGAGCCAGAACGACCGCACCCAGTACCAGCGGCAGACCGTCGGTTTCGTCTGGCAGCAGCCCGCGCGCAACCTCCTGCCCTACCTCACCGCGCTGGAAAACGTGGAAATGCCCATGATGTTGGGGCAATTAGACGCGGGACAACGGCGCAAGCGGGCGTTGGAGTTGCTGGAGATGGTTGGCCTCTCCGACCGCGCCGATTTTCGCCCGGATCGCCTTTCCGGTGGGCAGCAGCAGCGCGTCGCCCTGGCGATTGCCCTGGCGAATAATCCCCCGCTGCTGCTGGCGGATGAGCCGACGGGCCAGGTGGATTCCGCCTCCGCGGAGAGCATCTTCCATGCCTTGCGCCGCCTCAACGAGGCGTACCAGACGACCATCATCGTTGTCACGCATGATCCGAAAGTGTCCAACCATGTCAACCGCGTCGTGGGCATCCGCGATGGCCGCACCAGCACGGAACTGCGCCGCGTGCGCCGCGCCGAAGATGGAGAACTGGAGCATGAGGAGTGGGTGATTATGGACCAGGCGGGGCGGCTGCAACTGCCGAAGGTGTACGTGGAGTCGCTGGGGATGCGTGGGCGGGTGAAGGTGCGCCTGGAGAAGGATCACGTTTCCGTCTGGCCGGATCAGGTGGCGCGGCTGGTGCGCCCGGAGGAAGAGCCGGAGGAGACGATGTTCTGGCAGCGCAAGGATGGGGCGGTGTTGTCGGCGCGGGTGGAGGAGGAGAAAATGCCGGCAGTCGTCACCCATGATTTGCGCCGCGTGTTCCAACTGGGCGTGGAGGAAGTCCACGCCGTGGATGGCGTCAACCTGGAAATCCCCAGTGGCAAAATGGTCGTCGTCAAGGGGCCTTCTGGTTCCGGCAAAACCACGCTGCTCAACCTCATTGCCGGCCTGGATGAACCCACCACCGGCGAAGTCACCATCGGCGGGCAGAAGCTCAGTGACCTTTCCGCCGGCGAGCGCGTCAACCTGCGCCGCCGCCAGATCGGCTTCGTCTTCCAAACCTTTGGCCTGCTGCCCTACCTCTCCGCGCAGGAGAACGTGGAGGTTCCCCTGCGCCTGTTGCGCCTGGGGCGCAAAGAGCGGCGCGAGCGCGTCCTCAATGCCCTGAAACTGGTCGGTCTCGCCGAACGCGCCCGCCACCGCACGTACGAACTCTCCGGCGGCGAGCAGCAGCGCGTGGCCCTGGCGCGGGCGCTGGTGAATCAGCCCGCCCTCATCCTGGCGGACGAGCCAACCGGTCAGCTTGACACGATCACGGGGACCAACATCATCGCCTTGCTGCGCCGCATTGTGCTGGAGACGGGCGTCACGGTCGTCATCGCCAGCCATGACCCCAAGGTGATGGAGGCCGTGGATGTGGTGTTTGAATTGAAGGACGGTCGGCTCATCAACACGGAGACGCGCACGCAACCCGTCACGCGCCTGATGGCGACAGGATGATGGAGTGTCCTGCTGCTTTTGCCCTGTTTATCCACCAAGGTGAGAGGTACAATGAAGTTGTGACTGGTATTCTGCGTTACACTGAGAGAATATGTTGTACCCTGTCCTTTCTGTCTCAGACGTGATTCTGCTAATCCTGCCTTGCATTGGGGAGTTGGAGTTTACGTTGCTACGCCTGTTATCTGAGGAGGCTGTCTTTTCAGCCGTATAGCAAGAAATCAGCAATCTGCTTGAGCAGTGTTATTGTTGCCAGACGTGGTGGGGATCAGACAAGAGAGTATGGTGATTATTTCAGAACTTACCTTCCCAGATAGGGGTAACTGGAGTTGATAGTATTAGTTGCTCGTGACTATACAGGTCATCTGCCCAGATTGGACCAATTTGCTCTGGTTGAATCTTATTGATGTCTACAAAATTGGTCCAATCTTTCGGAGACGTGAATAGTTACAGTGCTCAATGAAAATATATGGATTTTGTAGTATCATGGTTTTTCCTGCAATTTTCCGACTAATTGCTACCCTTGAAACAACCTGTTTGGAGACAAATCGTGAAATTAGTTAAATTGAGCTACACAGAGTTCGTCGGGGAACCTCAGGAATGGAAGTTGGCAGATTGCACCTTTGGTAACATCAATCTCATTGTAGGTAAGAACGCAACCGGCAAGACGAGAACGCTTAATGTGATCCGTGCATTGGCTGACTTGTTGGCAGAAGCCAGCGAACTAAGATGGCGTGAGGGTAGTTATGTAGTGGATTTTGAAAGCGAAAACAAGACTATTTCTTACATTTTAGAATACCATGAGTATGCGGTAACTAGAGAAGAATTGCGCGTTAATTCTGTTATGCGATTGAAGAGGGGGCGTGATGGAGCAGGTGAGATATATGCCGCAGAAATCGGCAAGGCTATTCGATTTCGAATCCCGGTAAATCAAGTTGCGGCCTTCGCCAAGAGGGATTCGATTCAGCATCCGTTTCTTGAAGATCTTTATGAATGGGGCAAGGGTTTGATAAGATATGACTTTGGAACACCTTTGGGCAAGGATCATTTTGCGATCTTAGTAAAGCAGGAGGAAGAAGAGGAGCAAGCTCGCATGGATCTTCGGCAGACTCAAAAGGCTGTTGAAATCTTCTTGCGAGGGATGCGAGAATATCCAAATGGTTTTACCAAGGCTATTATCGAAGACTTGGCAATAATCGGTTATCAAATAGAGGATATTGGTGTTGACGATGTTCCCGAAATGAGGGTTCGTCCCAGCATCATGGCCCCTCCCTTAGGGATTTATGTAAAGGAAACAGATAGACAGGGAAGAACTTTTCAACCTTCAATATCACAAGGAATGTTCAGGGCACTGTCAGTAATCGTACAGGTAAATTACTCGCTTTTGGCAAGTGAGCCGAGCTGTATTCTCATTGATGATATTGGAGAGGGACTAGATTTTAGCAGATCGTCGGCACTTATCACGCTATTAGTTAACAGGATTAGGAATTCCTCCACACAGTTGATAATGGCGACTAATGACCGCTTCGTTATGAACAATGTCCCTCTAGAGTACTGGATTATAATGGAGAGGCAACGTAGTGAATGCATCCTATATAACTATAGAAATTCTAAGCGCATGTTTGATGAATTTGAGTTGACAGGGCTAAACAACTTCGACTTGTTTTCAAGCAATTATTACCTTCGGGCCAACGGAATATAATGAAGAAGTTTGCAGTATTTACAGAAGGGCAAGGTGAATTAATCTTTGTTCGGCATTTATTGTTTCAGATCATAGGGTATGAGCATCTCAGTGTTGAATGTTTCGCATTGCGCTCAGGAAGACTTTTGGATGTTCCTTATAAATATGAGACTGTCAGTGCAAAAGTTCATGTTATGGTAGTGAATGTTGGCAACGACGAGAAAGTCTTGAGTGCCATTGCTGAGAGAGAGGAAAGGCTTGTTGGCCAAGGATATGAGATAATAGGTCTTCGAGATATGTACTCTCGTTAGTATAGGAAACGATCTGAAATTGTTGATCCTGATATCATCTCCCTATTTATTCAAGCACATCGCACAGCCGTCCAGAATATGGGTCATCCCGATAGAATCCAGGTATTTTTCGCCATTATGGAGCTTGAAGCATGGTTCTTATCGATGTATCAATTGTTTCAGAAAATACATCCTTCATTAACGGTTCCTTTTATTGAAGAAAAGATAGGTTTCGATCTTTCAAAAGTGAATCCAGAAGAACAGTTCTTCCATCCCGCTAACGAATTTGGTTTGATACTGAACCTTGTTGGCATCACATACAACAAATCGTTTGATCAGATGGAAGGAATCTTGAGCAAAATAGACAGCACAGATATCCGTAATTCTCTGGAAAACAATCGCTGTAATAGTTTCGCACGATTTCTGATGATATGGGAGTGGGGTTGATTACGGCAGGGAGGCGGCGAGGAGGGCGAGGAGGCCGAGGGTGAAGTTGTAGCCGAAATGCACGAACATCGTTGTCGTGGTGTTGGTGCGGTGGCGGATGAAGCCGAGGACGAGAGCCAGGAAGAAGACAAACAGGGTGACGGGGGTGATGCCGTACTGCACGTGGGCGATGGCAAAAATAAGGGAAGTGGCGGTGACGCCGAAAATGGGCTGCAACGCACCGCGAAACAGCAGTTCTTCGCCGATGCCTGTGGCTGCCGCCAGGAGGAACCATTCTCCCACGGTGTTGATGTCGCCGAGGAGGGTGGAACTGATGTCGTCTAGCAGTTGCGCCTGCTGGGGGTCGACAAGGCCCCAGATGGCGCCGGCGACCGCCTGAGCAACGACCAGCACCAGGATGGCGACCACGCCCGTCAACAATTGTGCGCGGGTGGGACGTTCCAGACCCAGTCGCTCTCGCACCGCTTTGCCGGGGCGGCGGATAAATATGCCCACGCCCAGCAAGGCTACGGCAGCAAAAAGGAATTGAGACGAGAAAACGTCGAGCAGGGTGGCTTGCTCGGCGGTGCTGGCTAATCCTTCCAGGCCGCCCTGGCTGAGGGTCGCCAGGGTGTTGCCCACCAGGTAGCCGACCAACAAGAGGGCGGTGGCGTGGACGGCACTGTCGGGGTTGAGGGTGGGGCTGCGGCGGGCGAGGAAATGGCGCACGCCGGGCAGGGCAATGAGACTGCCCCAGATAGCCATGAGGACGAGCCATGTGCCCAGGGCGGGGAAGTTGATCTGGCCGGGATCTAGCTGCATGGCGGCGGCGATCTGGCTGTTGGGTACGGTGAGGAGGATGAGGCCGAGGAGGAATGCCGGCAAATTATAAGCCAGCAGCACCCACGTAAAAAACCGGTCAATCAGCTCATTTCCCTGTTTCTCCACCCAGTTCGCTACCACGATCAGGCTGCCAACAAAAACCAAAGCAAATGTGATTCCCATGAAATCTATCCTAAAGCGTCATGCACTTGCATAAACCAACTTCTTCGCGTAGTCGCGCCACGCCCAGGCCGGAAGGCGCACGCCCGTGGGGGATTATTCGCGGAAATGCGCGTATGTCAAGCAAGCGGCTTCCCTTTTTCATCCAACCACTGGTACATCACGTAAGCATCCACGAAACCCAACTGTTGATGACGAAAGGCGTGAGGCAGCACGCCGACGATATGGAAGCCCAGTTTTTGCCACAGAGCGACAGCCGCCGCATTGCTGCTAACGACCAGATTGAACTGCATTGCCAGGAAACCCGCCTCACGCGCCATCCGCAAGGAGTGCCGCCCCAGGGCATGGCCGATGCCCTGGCCTTGCGCGTCGGGATGCACCATATAGGAAGCGTTGGCGACGTGCGCGCCCAGGCCGGGTTGGTTGGGGCGCATGATGTAGGTGCCCACCACGCGCCCTTCTCGTTCGGCGACCCAGGTCTGCACCGGGGGGGAGAGCCAGTAGGCTAGCGCCTCGGCGCGGCCGGTCTCCGGCAAGAAAGCATACGTGTCGCCGCCGCGGACGACGCGGTGAAAAATATCCCAGATGGCGTCGTGATCATCAGTGGTAGCCGGGCGAATGGTTATCATCGGCGAGTTCCTTGGGCGGGGGAAGTTGGTGATGGGCGTTCGTCTTTCGTTTCCCGCTTGTGACTATACAGGTCATCTGCCCAGATTGGACCAATTTGCTCTGGTTGAATCTTATTGATGTCTACAAAATTGGTCCAATCTCTCGGAGACGTGAATAGTTACTCCCGCTTTTTATTGAATGTTGACCGTTCAATAGGTGCGCAGGTCGTCGGGTAGGTGTTCCAGGCGATTGAGGTACATGATTTGCCAGCGCCCGCGGCTCCACTCGATCTTGTGCAGCGCGGTGTTGTGGCTCCAGAAGGCGATATGATCACTCTTGACCATCAGGCGCAGCATGGTGGCGATAAGGCCGCCGTGGGCCACGGCCAGGACGGGGCCGCCGGCCTCTTCCGTATCCGCTACCAGTTGGTCCAGCGCCTGCCGCGCTTGCCGCTTGAATGCCGTGTAGATGGGCGGCGGCTGCCAGCCATCGGCGCTTTGGCGTGGGTGATCCACGCTGGGGAGATGGGGCGCAATCCAGAATTCCGCTTCGCGGAGGTTGTCGTCAGGCAGCAAGGGGAGTTGCAGGGCGTCCGCCAGGTAGGCGCCCGTCTGCCGGGCGCGCTCCAGGGTGCTGCCGCGCAGGCGGGCCAGTGGCAAGTCTGGCTGCGCCGCCAGCCATTGGCCGAGGCGCCGCGCCTGCCGGTGGCCCAGGTCGGTAAGGGGGGTGTCCCAGTTTTCGTCCCGCTGTATTTGCCAGATAGATTGGCCGTGTCTTGTCAGGTAAATCTGCGTAGTGTTGCTCATTTTTCTGCTCAGGGCGCATTCGTATGTAAGATTGGAAATGACGGATGCGCGGTTCCTGCGTCGGATAGTCCAAAGTGAAATTCGCACGAACCCTCAGCTGAACGGATCGGCGGGGGCGTCCGCGTAGAAATCCAGTTGTTTGAGTGGGCGATACCGCTGCTTTTCACGGCGGTAGCGGGCACCAACGCCGCCGTGGGCGGCGTTGTTGTGCTGGCTGGTGATGCGGTAGGGGTCTTCGGTGGAGAAGGTGTCGCACTTGCTGCAGGTGTAGATGGGTTTGTTGTTGAGGAAGTAGACCCACTTTTGCGCCAGATCAATCTCCACGGGTTCCTCGGCGGGGCCAGGGCGCAGGCGCACCAGGTAGCGGGCGCGGGTCACTTGCGGCGAAAGGCTGGTGAGGACATTGCCTTTGGCGTCGAAGATTTTTTCAATCTGGCCCCATCCGGCATCGCAGCGTACCCAGGTTCCGGGTATGATGAGGACGGGCTTGCGCGCCGGCGGCGGGGGGGTGGGGGCGGCGTCCGGCGGTGTGCTGTAGGTGGCGATGAGTTGGGACATGCCGGCAAATTCTCCCACAACAGCATCCGGTGAAAGGGGGGCAATCTCCTCCCACAAAGCGCGAGACGGCGGCAGTAGCTCGCGGATGCCCGCTGCCGACAACCGCTCCACTTCCACGTAGAACGCCTGCACGCGACGGGCGATGGCTGCCCGTGTGCCGGCAGGTGCGCGCCACCAGCGACGAAAATAAGATTCCAGTTGGAACCGGGGCACGGAGCGGATTAGCGCCAGCGCCTCGCGTGCGCTCCAACCGGCGGGGTCCGCCGTCAGCGCCGCCTGCACTTGTTCGACCGCCCGCAGTAGTTCTTGCGAACCCGCCTCCGCCAGGAACTGCGAGGCCGGTTTCCCGGCCACGGCATAGAGATGCAGGTGGCGCTGCGACCGCGTGATGCCCACGTAGAACAGCCGCCGCTCTTCTTCCAGGTTGTTTTCGCGCTCGTTGGTGAAGGGGATGACGCCCTGGTTGCAGTCGGGGAGGAAGACGATGGGCCATTCCAATCCTTTGGCGCGGTGCAGGGTGGTGAGGGTGATGGGGTCCTGGTTATGTTCACCATCCTGGCCGACTTTGCGCTGCCGCAGGTCGTTGAGTTTGATCATGAAGTCGAGGAGGGATTGCTGGTTGCCGGCAAATTCGATGAATGTATCAATCGCCACGGCCCGCCCCTCGCCCGACTGCGTGAATCCACTGGAATCACGCCAGAACTGCTTGTAGGCCAGCAGCTTCTCCAATTTCGCCAACACAAACGCCGCCGGCTGCCCCAGGTTCTGGCCCAGCCAATGCAGGTCCGTGCCCAGGTTTTGCAGATAGGCGGCGATTCTTTCGTTGTCGCGCCGTTCGGCTTGCTGCGCCAGTAGTTGGGAGAGCGGGCGCGGCTGACCCATGAACTGGCGGCGCACCTGGTCGCGCAGGCGGTGGGAGATGTAGCGTTTGGGGCGGTTGCAGATGGTTTCCCAGGCGTCGCGGAAGCTGTTGACTTGCGCCTGGGTGAGGGGGTGACCGTGGGTGAGGCGGTCTTCCAGCCAGGCAAGGCGGGCGTAGTCAATGAGGGTTTTGACTTCGATGCGGTCGTAAAAGGGTTCGGGGACGCGGTAGTTGATGCCGGCATCTATCAAAGCCTGCTCAATCGGGGGTGTCTGCGCGTTCAGTCGCACCAGGACGGCCATCTCTTTCCCCGCGTGCCCTTGCTGCCGGTAAACGCGCACCTGGCGCACGATGGCGGCGGCCATCTCTTGCGTGTTTGGGCTGAAGTGGAGGGCAGTTGTGCCGGCAAAACCCTTCGTCAACTGCAATCGTTTCTCCAGTCGCTGCCGGTTGTGGCGGATCACCGCATTTGCCAGCACCAGCGGTCCTGCCGGGCAACGAAAATTCTCGCTGATCAGATACGTTTGCCCCCCATAGCGGCGCGGAAAATCGAGAATGAAATGAGGATTGGCCCCGCGCCACTCATAAATCGTCTGATCATCATCCCCAATCGCCATGTAATGGCGCGTCCCATTCGTCCGGCGCGGCATCGTCAGCATATCCAGCATCTCCGACTGCGCCAGGTTGATGTCCTGAAATTCATCCACCAGCACACAGTGATACCGCGTCTGAATCTCGGCGCGCACATCCTCGTAGCTAACCAGAATCTGCCAACCCGTCATCAACATATCCGGGAACGTGATCATCCCCCGCTGCTGGCGCACCCTCTCCAGCAGTTGATACAGGTCCGTGTACCAGCTCAGCGGGCCTTCAATGGGCGCCACCTGTGCGGCAATCGCCCGCGCCGCGTCCGGCAAGCGCGCGCTCGCCAGGTCCGCGTAAATCAGGTTCCCCTTGCAACTGTGTACATAGGCCAGGAAATCCTCCTGGTCCATATTGTCCAACTCGCGGCGATACGGCGCATTTTCGCTCCGTGCCACGCGCATCACCTCCCGCAACAACGTGTATTCACGGCTCTCTTGCTTCAGATTAAACTGGCGCAAATGGCCGTGCCGTTGGGCATGGCGGATGATGTCCAGCCCCAGGGCGTGCAGGGTGCGGGTGTGAACGCCCGCGCAGTGGGGCCAGGGCTGCAGGCTTTGCGCCAGGTCGCGCGCATTGCCGCGGCCAAATGAAGTTGCCAAAATGCGGTCAGCGGGAAAATGCCCCTCCCGCACCAACCGTTCGATGCGGTGGACCATGGCCGTGGTTTTGCCCGCGCCGGCGACGGCAAAGACGAGGGCGGGGCCTTCATTGTGATTGACGACGGCTTGCTGTTGCTCCGTTAATTGCACGCGGGCGCTCATGGGGAGAATTATAGAGCGCGGCGGGTGATCGCGCGAACACGGCGGCGCGGCGTGGTCTAAATCACACCCCGTCGAAAACGGCCAGGCGAAAAGGATGCGGCGGGGCGGCTCCCCGTGGGCGTAGCCAGGACGCCGCCGCCACGTCCAGCGTGCAGTAGCCAAAGCTGGCCACTGTGATCAGCCCGTGATTGGCTCGCTCGCGCAAGGCGCACAGCACATCGCGCATGATCTGGCCTTTGAATGGCGTGAACATGAAGAAGATGCGGCCATCATCGTAAGCGAGATCGCGCGCGTCGGCGTTGATGAAGGCCACATCCGCCAGCCGCAGGCGCGCCGCCATCGCCGTCGCCGCCTGACAGTATGCCGGCTCAAACTCCACGCCTTTGCAGACCGCGCCCGTGAGCAAGTGAGACAGTATTACTACGCTCCCCAGCCCCGAACCGAGGTCGTAAAACACATCGTCGGGCGCCAGCGTTAACCGCTGGGCCAGTTCCAACACGACGGGGGCCGGCGCGGCTTCATACTGGATCATCTCCCTCTCTCGCGGGCGCGTTTCCACGGGTTGATCAGGCAGTTCCAGCAGCCCGTCAACAAAATCGTCCAGGCCCGTGGCCGTCGTGTGTAGTTGCCCCGCTCGCCACGAGGGTCCGATGATGTCCGCGCAGAACCGGATCAGGGCGTCCCGCGAATGGCCGCCCGCCTGAATCTGGTTGCGCCAGCGCTGGACGACCCGCTCATTGGTGGCCTGGACGCGCCGCCGCAGCGCTGCCGCGTTCTGTCGTAGGGTGTCCAGGTCTTCCCCCGGACGATGATACCGTGCGTACTCGATGGCCAGGGCGGCTGTTGCTTCTGCCTGCGCACGCAGGCGGAATTGCGCCGCGGCGTCCAGGCGTGGGTCGCCGAGGTATGTTTCCAGTTCCGCCACGATGGTGGTGCTATTCATGGTCAGGGTGGCCGGGGAGGGTGCGACGCGCCGGCGCGCGTCGCACCAGCGCGCGGCTAGGTAGTGGGGAACTCGTAGACGGGCCAGCTAATTGTCATGGTGCGGTCTGCGTGCCAGACTTCGTAGGTGGTTATGTCTTGTTCCCAGTTTGATTCCAGCTCTTGCTCTTGCACGTACTTTGCCAGGGCGTTCCACATTTCGAGCAGCTTGGGGTATTCGTTGTACTCGCCGTAGGTTTTGACGCAGACGGCGCGGTGGGCGGGCCATTCGCGGATCTTCATTTCGCCTTGCGGCGGCACTGTGCCTACGAAGGGAACGCCGATTTCCACGGGGCCGTCGTCTTCTTCGTTGACGGGGCCGTAGTAGAGGGCCACGGGGTCGCCGGCGACGGTGGCTCCGGCTGCTTGAATGTGGCCCCAGAGTTGTTGCAGTGCCGGCATTATCCATTCGTGAAATGCCGGCACAGTAATCTGACGGCGAATCGAAACCATCATCTGCTTTTCCACTTCCTGATTCGTAAACGTAAAAGACATCACATTCTCCTTGTTCGGCTGCAACTCCTCACGCAGCAGCCGCGCCGCCAATTGCACGGCGGCAAGCTGCTTTTCCGTGACCGACACCTGCAGGCGGAGCTGATGCTGCACACGTTGGGGATCGCTGTCCCAGGCAGCCAGCACAATCGCCATCTTCTCCAGCGGCATTTCCATCAGGCGCAGCAGACGAATGCGCCGCGCAACACGCAACTGCTCGCGCGTGTAGTAGCGATAGCCAGAATCGGGATCAATCCGCGCCGGCCGCAGCAAGCCGCGCTCGTCATAAAGCCGCAGCGCCTTGCGTGAAAGCTGGCCGCGTCGGCCAAACTCGCCAATCGTCAACCATTCGGAAAGCCGTTCTTCCTTCATACCCCTATCATACGCCCGGCCCCAGGGGCCAGGTCAAGCCCCGTTTGCCGGATTCGGTAGATTCACACCCAGACGCGAACTTCGTGGATTTTCACACATTCCTGCTACACGTTGCGTGGGATTCCTCGCCTCACCTGGAATGACAACTGGCAAAATACCAACCTGGGGGAAAATTGGACCACGGGCTGCTTCTGGCATAGACTTGGAGGACGTACCTTGTACGACACGGCATCAATAGCCGTCGAATCATGATAAAGGAAAAATCCATGAATCTCTGGCATGATCTTCCCACCGGACCCGCTCCCCCGGAACTCATTCACGTCCTTGTGGAGATTCCGGGTGGAACCCGCAACAAATACGAATTCGACCATGATGGCGGTTTCATTCGCCTCAATCGCGTCCTTGCCTCACCTTTCTATTATCCCGCGGACTACGGCCTGATTCCCCAAACCTTTTACGACGATGGCGATCCGCTGGATGTCCTCGTGCTGATCAAGGAGCCAACGTTCCCTGGCTGCGTGATCACGGCCCGGCCCATTGGCATGTTCCGCATGTTAGACCAGGATGATCACGACGACAAGATTCTGGCCGTGGCCGCCAATGATCCTCTTTATCAGGATTATCGCAACATTTATGATGTGCCCAAGCATTTCTTGCGGGAAGTGGCACACTTTTTTGAGCGGTACAAGGACCTGGAAGGAAAGCAGGTCAAACCACTTGGTTGGGAACCGCGGCAGGAAGCACTCGAAAGCATCTTGCACGCCATGAAGTTGTATAAGGAAAAGGCGTGGTGAGAGGCGAGGGGGCGCAGCGTCGCGCACGCTTTGGGGAAGGAATGATGCGTTATTTATTGATCGCGGTGGGGGCGGCGCTAGGGGCGAATGCCCGCTATCTGGTGGGAACGTGGGCAGGAGGACGGTTTGGCGCCGATTTTCCTTATGGCACGATCATCGTCAACGTCACGGGCAGCCTGGCGCTCGGCGGTTTGCTAATGTTTGTGACGGAACGCCTGCGCCTATCGTCAGAGATGCGTTTGGTGCTCGTGGTCGGATTTCTCGGCTCGTACACCACCTTTTCGTCCTATGCGGTGGAAAGCATCATCATGCTGCGACAGGGCAACATCTGGCCGGCGGTGTTGAGTATCGTGGGGAACAATCTGTTGGGGCTGGTGTGCGCGGCGACGGGTCTCCTGGTGGCGCAGCGATTGCTGGGATAATGGCGCGGCAAGAAGGAGAAGGGGGCGCCACAATGAGGGCGCTGTCCATCAACGTTCAGGCAGCTTCGGATTCGTCGTCGCCGAGCCCCTGTTTTTTGCGCCAGACGCGTGCCAGGCGGTGCGTGAGTTCCGCCTGCACCAGGGAAGCGCGGGCCGGACTCCACGTATTCACCAGCCGCAGCGCCTCTTCCGTCCAATGCTGTGCCTGCGCCAGGTCGCGGGCGTGCCACTCGTAATGCTTCGCCAACTCCACATGCGCCCACACGTCATCGTAGCTGGTGACAGCGGCCTGCTGCCACAGCGGCACGGCTTCTTCCCGCCGCTCCTGCCGCTTCAGTAAATCCGCCAGCAGCGCCAGCCCTCGCTGATACCCCTCCAACGGCAGCGCCTGCTGTGCCAATGCCCGGCGCAAGTTCGCCTCCGCCGCGTCCGGCAGATTCAGGTCCTTCTGCCACTTGCCCAGGCTGACCAGGTCCAGTGCATCATCGTATGGCTGTGGGTCGTGGAACTGGCGCAGCAGCCGGTGCGCCAGGGAGGCCATGGAAATCAGGTCCAGGCGATTGTGGTAAAAGACGCGAGCCATTTCGCGGCCATCACCGTGCTGTAAATAGTCGTAGTAGAGGCGGGGGATGAGCCAGCCGGGAACGTCTTCCTGCGTGCGGCGCAAAGAGAGCAGATGCTTTTCCAGTTCCACCAGGGCTACGGAACCCAACCGCTGCCGCCAGAGGCGGCGCGCGGGTGGCAGCAAGTCCAGGTGGGGCATCTCGCGCACCGCGCCGACCATGCGCCCCATGCGGTTCATCAAGTAGCGATTGTCAATGAGGGGCAGGTCGAAGGTGCGCCCGTTGAAACTGATCAGGCCCGCTTTTTCTTGCAGCAGGTCTGCCAACCATTGCAGCATGGCGGGTTCGTCGTCATGGTCGCGCAAAAAGTATTGGCGGGCGACAAAGGCATCCCCTTCGTAGAACCCGACGCCGACCATGAAGGCCAGCGTGCCGGCACCGGCCAGCCCCGTTGTTTCTGTATCAATGAAGACGAAATCATGGAAGCGGAGGGAGGTCAGGCGAGGGTCGCCGCAGAGAGGGACGGCGGCTTCCGGCGCGAATCGGAGCAAATCCCCGACCCGATGCCCGCCATGCTCATGCGTGAGCGGGTAAACATGGTCAATGACCAGGCATGCGCCCTCCTCGTTTTCCTCCAGGCGCAGGCCGGGCAGGAGCGTTGTCAGGGCTTGCGGCTCATCGGGGAGCGTATGCGGGGTATTGGCAGGCGGCGTGGGGGTAGGAGGCGAGGGAGGCGGCGTGGGTTTGAGATTGCGCGTCCCTTTGACCACGCCCAGGCGGCGTAGTTTTGCTTCCCATTGGTCATTCATGCGGCAACACTTCGGTGATGAGAAAAATGTCGCGGTTTTAGATCAGATAACATGGCCGGCGCATCGCCAACTGATCACGATCCACGGATTATTCGAGTCCCAGCGCCCGGACAACTGTGTCCAGGTCTTTGTCACCGCGCCCGCTGAGATTGACGAGGATGATCTGGTCGGGGCGCATGGTGGGGGCGCGCTTGATGGCTTCGGCCAGGGCGTGGCTGGATTCCAGCGCGGGGATGATGCCCTCCGTTTTGCTGAGGGTCTGGAAGGCGGCTAACGCTTCGGCGTCGGTGGCGTAGGTGTAGCCGGCGCGTTCCTGGTCGCGCAGCCAGGCGTGTTCTGGGCCGACGCTGGGGTAATCCAGGCCGGCGCTGATGCTGTGCGTTTCCATGATCTGGCCGTCGGGCGTTTGCATGACGAAGCTTTTGGTTCCATGCAGCACGCCAATGCGGGAAATGGCGAGGTCGGCGAAGCGGGCGGCGTGTTTGCCGCCGCCGATGCCTTCTCCACCCGCTTCCACGCCAATCAAGGCCACGTCTTCATCGTCGCGGAAGGCGTGGAAGATGCCCATGGCGTTGCTGCCGCCGCCAACGCAAGCGATGATCAGGTCGGGAAGGCGGCCCGCTTCTTGTTGGATTTGCGCGCGCGCTTCTTGCCCGATGACGCTCTGGAAGTCGCGCACCATCATGGGGTAGGGATGGGGGCCGAGGACGGAGCCGAGCAGGTAGTGGGTGGTTTCGACGTTGGTGACCCAGTCGCGGATGGCTTCGTTGATGGCGTCTTTGAGCGTTTTGCTGCCGCTGTCTACGGCGTGTACTTCCGCGCCCAGCAGTTTCATGCGCAGGACGTTGGGCTGCTGGCGGGCGATGTCTACGCTGCCCATGTAGACGATGCATTCCAGGCCGAGGAGGGCGCAGGCGGTGGCTGTGCCGACGCCGTGCTGCCCCGCGCCGGTTTCGGCGACGATGCGGCGCTTGCCCATGCGTTGGGCGAGGAGGGCCTGGCCGAGGGCGTTGTTGATTTTGTGCGCGCCGGAGTGGTTGAGGTCTTCCCGTTTGAGGTAGATTTGCGCGCCGCCGAGGGCGGTGCTGAGGCGGCGGGCGTGGGTGATGGGGGAGGGGCGACCGACGTAGGTGCGCAGGAGGTGTTGGAATTCGGCGATGAAGGCGGGGTCGGTGCGGGCGTTGTCGTAGGCGGTGATGAGGGTGGTGAGTGCCGGCATCAACGTCTCCGGCACAAACTGACCCCCATAAGGGCCAAACTTGCCACGCGCGTCAGGAACAGGAGTTGTTGGGAACATGAAGCAAATCCAGAATCATACAAGTGCAAACAAAGATATCAGGTAGCCGTGGTTGCTGCATACCATTCTAGCAGTTTTTGTTGGCAGAGCAGCAAAGCCATCACGCTGGGAGCATCACTGATGGCTCCCTGTGCGGCCATGCGTAAGGCATCCGGGATGGGGGTGGGGTGGACTTCAATCACCTCGGTGGGTTCGTGGGCCGTCGCGCCCAGTGTGACGCCCGTCGCCAGGAAGTAGTGCCCCACTTCGTTGCAGATGCCATTGGCCGTATAGAACTGACCCAGATAGTGCCAGTCGCGGGCGCTGCCGCCGATTTCCTCGCGCAGCTCCGCCTGCGCCGTGGTTAAAGGGGTGGCGTCTGGTTTGACGCTGCCGGCAGGGATCTCATAACACCAGTCGTCTACAGTATAGCGATAGGTGTGTATCAGCACAATCTCGCCCGTGTCAGTCACCGGAATGATCCACACGGCATCAGGATGCTGCACCACATTGTAGACCCCTGGCTTCCCATCGGGTGTGACTATTTCATCCTGGCGAACGTTGTACCAGGGGCAAGACCAGACAACACGACTCGATAATGTTTTGAACGGTTTGAGCATGATTGAGACCAAAAGGCGACTGTCTCCATCTTGAGAAATGACAGGCATAGGTTATCGTCCTGCGATCATCTTAATCGCACCCAACCTGCTGGTAGTGCGATTATCTTAATCGCACCCAACCCTGGTAGTGCGATTATCCTAATCACACGTAATCCAGCCAACGAGCATAAGACCAAGGCCAATCCCCTGCCGCTTCCACCAAACCTGCCTTGACCGGATTGCTCAGGACATAGTTCCGAATCCGGGTCAACTCTTCTTCATTCCGCACGACACGGTCATAGCTCTCATGTTGCCAAAACGGTCCGCTTCGCCCAAGAGCGCGGTTTGCGGAATTGGCCGTAAATCCTTTGAGCGAGTGCATAATATGGAACCTGCCAGCCGGTACGTTACGAATAAGGTTGCTCCGGGTAACTGGATATGGGGTAAGGTTTTGCGATAAAAAGGTCTGAAATCCAGTTGGCTCATTTTTGGTAGTGTCCGATTTGGAAAATCGGACTACGGAAAGGAAATAGACCGCACGGCGGTGACGAAGCGGTGGATTGCTTTGTGGTCTTTGCGTCCGGGCGCGGACTCCACGCCGCTGGCCACATCAACGGCAAACGGGCGCACTTGCCGCACTGCCTGGGCTACGTTGTCCGGCGTGAGGCCGCCAGCCAGCATCAGGCCGGGAATCTGCGCGGCCAGGTGCGCGGCCATTTGCCAGTCCGTCGTTTGCCCCGTGCCGCCGCGTAAGTTGGGGTGAAACGTGTCAATGAGCAGCGCGGGGTGGTCCGGGTGGCGCTGTGGGGGCTGATACCATTCCGCCTCGGCTTCCGCTTCCGCCAGGGAGGTAGGGCGCAGCCCTTTGTAGGCGCGGCCGTAGAGGGGCGAGGCGGGATCGCCGATGAGGGCGGGCACTTCTTCGCCGTGCAACTGCGCCAGATCAAAGCCGCAGGCATCCATGTGCGCGGCCATTTCCGCGCCGCTGACGTTGACGAAGACGCCAACCAGTAGCGGACGTGGCTGCTGCCGGCATAACGTGTCACAAATGATGGCGGCGGCGGCGGGTGTGATCGCCCGTTTGCTGCCGGGCCAGAGGATAAAGCCGAGATAATCGGCTCCGGCGGCGGCGGCAACCTGGGCGTCTTCCAGGTTGGTGATGCCACAAATTTTCACACGGGTCACAATGGATTCTCCCACATGGGATGATGAGGGGGGGCCAGATTGGTTCAATCAGGAAGATTGAACCAATCCGGGGCTTGCTCAGTGCGCGTTGGCATGGATTTTCATTGTCCAGCCAAATGGATCTTTGCTGCGCCCATACTGAATGTCCGTGAGCGCCTGGTAGAGATGGGTGGTTACGGGGCCGGGTTTGTGGCCATTGATGATGTACTCTTTGTCTAAGTAACCAAATTTGCCGACGGGAGCGATGACGGCGGCGGTGCCACAGCCGAACACTTCTGTGATTTTGCCTGATTCGATGTCGGCGAGCATCTCGTAAACATCAATACGCGCCTCGCTGGTTTCGTAGCCCAGTGTAGGGGCCAACGTGAGGACTGAGTCGCGGGTGACGCCGGGGAGGATGCTGCCGGTGAGGGCGGGGGTGACGATGCGTTTGCCTTCGTAGACAAAGGCGATGTTCATGGCGCCGACTTCTTCGACGTAGCGCCCGTGGATGGCGTCGAGCCAGAGGACCTGGGAGTACCCCTTTTTGCGGGCTTCTTCGCTGACGTAGAGGCTGGCGGCGTAATTGCCGGCAGTTTTCGCTTCCCCAGTCCCTCCTACCACGGCGCGGCGGTATTTGTCGGAGATGTAAACGGGGATGGGGTTGAAGCCTTCTTTGAAGTAAGCGCCGGAGGGAGAAAGGATGACGTAGTGCAGGTAGCGGCTGCTGGCGTGGACGCCGAGGGCCGTTTCCGTGCCGATCATGACGGGGCGGACGTAAAGGCTGGACCCGGGGGTGTCGGGGACCCAATTGTGGTCCAGTTCGATGAGTTTGACGACGGCGGTGAGGTGTTCTTCTTCGTCTACTGCCGGCATTGCCATGCGTACCGCGGACTGATTAAACCGACGCATGTTCTCCCACGGACGAAACAGGTTGATGTCGCCATCAGGCCGACGATAGGCCTTGAATCCTTCAAAGATAGATTGGCCGTAATGGAGAACCGCGGAGGAGGGTTCCAGGCTGAATGATTGATAAGGGCAAATGGTGGCATCGTGCCAGCCAATGCCGGCATCATAATGCTGCATAAACATACGGTCCGAAAACTTCGTGCAAAAGCCAAAATTGCTGGTAGGAACGGGCTTAAGGTCCGCCTCCTCCAGCGTCTTAATGTCGATTTCCATAAACAAACCTCCATGGCAAAATAGGGGAAGGGTGGATGTTAAGATCTCGTCACGTGTAATCAGGCAGCAGACACACACACCGCACCGAAGCAACATTGTAACCCAATATCCAGCCACCGAAAAGCGCCTTGCCCGCCGATATACCCTCAGCTCATGGACGTTCTGTAGGAGGTCGTTTCTGTTTGACCCGTGAAGACCCCAAGACGACAAAGGTCTTGACCGGGTGGGATGAATACCTGCCCTGGTCAAGACCCTCATCGTCTCCACAGTGGTGGACCGCGGGCTGCTACCGGGCGATTGCCGGAGAGACCCCTATCAGATGCTATCGTGCGTCCTGCGCGGCAGCACCTTCGGTGTAGACGTAAGCCGCGCCCATGCTCCTGAGAAGACCGGGTGAGCCAACCAGAGCCGTCTCACCATTCAGCGCCACCCAACGGCCGAATTGCTTCAAGTATTTGCCGTCGCTGGCCGTCAGTACGGCTTCCTCAACCCATTGCAGGCCGTTCAAACGGAACCGGTAGGCCGCGCCGGTCCAGGAATTCGTGCCGTACGCGCCGACCAGGGCCACATCTCCATCCAGCGACACCGACTTTCCAAACTGATCGTTGGCGGACAACGGCTCCGCTGTCACTTTCGCCTCGGCGTTCCAGTCTGCGCCATCCCAGCGAAAAATATAGGCCGCGCCTGACTGATTCGCCACACCATCCGCGCCAATGAGGGCAACCCCGTTGCTGAGGGAAACCGACCAGCCAAACTGGTCATGGGCTGTTCCGTCTTCAGCCATCAGCTTTGCCTCTTCGTCCCAGGCCAGACCGTTCCAACGGAAAACATACGCTGAGCCGGAGTCCGTTCCCTGATCGTCATCATAAACCGCGCTGAGCAAGGCCACATTGTCTTGCACGGCCACGGAAAAACTGAAGTAGTCACCCGCGCCGCCATCGCTGGCCAGCAATTTAGCTTCTTCGTTCCAGTTCGCGCCATCCCAACGGAAGATGTAGGCCGACCCGGCGTCAACCCCGTTATCATCGTCTCCCTTGGCGCCTACGAGAATCAAATCCCCGTGGACCGCGACGCCGTAACCGAAGTAATCTTCCGCCGCGCCATCACTGGCGACTAATTTGGCCTCTTCGTTCCAATTCGCGCCGTCCCAGCGGAAGACGTAGACTGCGCCGGCGTGGTAACCATTGTCATTGTCGTAGGTTGCCGGCACGAGAATCACATCCCCATTCACCGCCACCATGCGCGCCTGATGATCCTCGAAGACGACGTCACTGCCTGTCAGTTTTGCTTCTTCAACCCAGGTTTGCCCATAGCGGCGGAACACGTAAGCCGCGCCGGACATGTCATTATTGTTATCGTCATAGACCGCGCCGACGACGGCGACATCGCCATCCAGCGCGACGGACCAGCCATACAAGTCTCCAATGCCGGCATCGTTGCCCATCAGTTTGGTTTCCTGCGTTTGGGGGGCGCTCAGGGTGGACTCAGCGGCGGTCCGGTTCTCCCGGAGAATCGCCGTCACTTCTTCGTCTTCCTGATGCGTCGGATAACCGCTTCCTTCCCCTTGCGACGCGGCGCCGGTCGGGTAGAAAGCACACCGATGCAGGATGACGCGGCTGGGCCAGCCGGAAACATTGTAGTAATAGTAGACGTATGCGCCGTCAGGGGTTACATACCACTCCGGGTCCAGTTTCAGCACCGCCAGATTGGGATCATCCAGGCGTTGTGGTGCCGGAGGCTGACCGCCTCGTTCGGTTGGCAAGGCGAAAACCCAGATCGACCCTTCATCCTTTGCGTCGTTGAACAGCGCCAGTGAGATGTAGGAAGCGCCATCGTAAACAAACGGTTCCGGTGAGGCGATGTTCACGTGCGAGCCGGCTTCCGGCGGCGGCGCGAAGGTGACGAATGTGATGGGTTCTGTTGCCCCGGCCACCATCTGGTAAACGCGAATCTCCGAGGCGTACGTGTCTCCCTCCATCTTGACGGCTGCCATGTAGAGCAGATCCCCACCTGCTTCCGGCGCATTCCAGGCATAAGCGCCCAGTTTATCGCCGCTGTCGCTGGTGAGAACCGTCTCGGACAGGGTTGCCGTGTCGTATTGGACTAGCTGAATGGCATCACCGTGATGGCGACTGTACAGGATGGTATCATTCTCGATCCAGGTCGGCAGCGAAACGTCCAGTTCCACGTCTGGCAGGCGATGTTCCTGTGTCGGATTGCTCAGATCGAGCCAGTACACTTCCCAGGAGCCAAACAGCAGCGAGCGCCGGCGATACAGCAGTTTCCCGGAACCGTCCGCGCTGTTCGAGCCGTCGAAGTGGGTGCGGGAAATGTAGTCGGTGCCCGGCATAACCGGTTGTGATTGCCCGGTCACCGTGGACCACAAATACATCCGCTCCACCATGCCTTCCTGACGGGTATAGATGACCATAAGCGCCCCGTTGTGGCGCAACCACTCCGGACCATTGTCTTGCAGTTCGTTGATAGGCGAGAGTTGTCCGGCGAGCCAGAAATCCTGTCCCGTTTCGGAAACCAGGTCGCCGGTTGCCGGATCAAGCCATCCGGCCCAGGCATTGCCCGTGAGCCAGGCATCGCGAAACGTGATCATGTTGGCATCACTATCAATCTCCGGGTCTACATACTTTACCGATTCGGAACCGATTTGTACGTCATCATACGCATAGGCGACGAGTAAGTGTGTCATGAAGATAGCCGCGGCCATGATCAGAACTTTGATTGTTTTCTTCCAGTAGGCGTTCATTTCATCCTCCGATATTGAGCCACGCTCATCTGACAAGGTGTCTAAGAATCTGGCTGCGCGATTCCCCGCCGAGGGTATTGCGCAGTTGTCTTCATCTGCCTTCATGGTAGGCGTGGCCGGAGGAAATGTCGGTCGCCGCCGGCGTCGTTTCTGTGTCGGAGTCGTGTTACAATGTCACAGTAGTGGCGTATCTTTGGAGAAGGGGAACGCGATATGCAAGACAAGGCGGATTTTGCCGATGTACTTAATCGGTTTATGACCCGCGATGGACGTAATGCGAGCCAACTTTCCCAGCAGATAGGCGAGCAGTTTGGCCGTTATCAGAGAATTCCCCGGGAAACGCTTTATCGCTGGGCCAGCGGTTATGTCAAACGCCCCCGTAACTGCTGGGATATTGTTCGCCTGGCGGTGGTGCTGCGCCTATCGCGGGGGGAGGCGGATGCTTTGCTGCTGGCGGCGGAACATTGTTCCCTGGAGGCGTTGCGTGAACAGGCGCAAACAGAGGCGGAAGCGGAACTACTAGGATACTGGCCGGATGAGGAACTGCTTGCGCCGGCGCAGCCTGCCGTGGTGGAATGGGATTTGCGGGAAATGCCGGCACTTTCCATCCCCCCTCATGCCCCTTTGCCAACCGGCTCACGCCTGCTACTGACTCCCAATCCCCTGTTTGTCGGACGTACCGATGCGCTGCGTGACCTGGCTCAAACCCTGAAACATCATCGAACCGTCGCCCTAACCGGCCTGGGCGGCATCGGCAAAACGCAACTGGCGGTTGAGTTCGCGCACCGGTATGGTCGCTACTTCCCCGGCGGCATCTTCTGGCTTTCATTTGCCGACGCGGCCGCCGTGCCGGCACAAGTTGCCATTTGCGGTGGTCTACATGGCCTCAATTTGTCCCCTGACTTTGATGATTTGCCCGTAGACAGACAGGTGGACCTGGTGCAACGGGCATGGCGTGAGCCATCCCCGCGCCTGCTCATCTTCGATAATTGTGAAGAGGAGGCATTGCTTGCCCGCTGGCGACCGGCGCACGGGGGATGCCGGGTCTTGATCACCAGTCGGCGCGCGCGCTGGGACCTGGCGCTTGATGTCGTCGCGTTGCCGTTAGAGGTGTTCCCGCGCCACGAGAGCGTCAGCCTGCTGCGCCGGTTTTGTGCCGATATGGACCTGACGGAAGCCGCCGAAATCGCCGCCGAACTGGGGGACCTGCCGTTGGCGCTGCATCTTGCCGGCAATTTTCTCGACCGATACCAGTTCGACTTAACGCCGCTTGCTTACCTGGAGCAATTACGCGCCCTGCGGGAATATTTCCTGAAACATCCCTCGTTACAGGGATGGGGGGCCGGCTATTCACCCACCGGGCACGAAACCCACGTAGGCCTCACCCTCTCAATTAGCACCAATCGACTCGACCCGAACGACGATGTTGATGCCCTGGCTCAATCTTTATTAGCGCGCGCTGCCTGCTTTGCCCCCAATGAACCGATTCCCAGCCATTTGTTGCGGGCCGCGCTGACCCAAGCGGGACGGAACCCATCAGCCGCCAACCCACTGCTTGTCGCAGACGCCTTGTCTCGCCTCCTGGCGCTGGGACTCATCCAGGAAAGCGGCGATAGAACCTATGTCCACCTGCATCGGCTGTTAGCCGCCTTTGTCAACATGCTGGTCTCCGATTCCGCGGCGATCCCTGACGCTACGGCGCGAAGTGATGTCGAAGCAGCCGTTTTGCGGGAAGCGCAGCGCCTCAACAAAAGGCGCAATCCGGGACCACTACGCATGTGGGATATTCATCTGTACCATTTGACCGGGATTGCTTTGTCGCGCCAGGACGCGCGAGCGGCGGACTTGTGTCACGCTTTGGCGGTGTATCTACAACTAAGTGGGAAATACGCCGAGGCCCAATCCTATTTTGAGCAGGCGCTGGTTATTCGACGCCGCGTCTTGGGGGGCGCGCATCCTGATACCGCCAGTGCGCTTCACTGCCTGGGCGCCCTGTTTGGCGACATGAACAAACCAGACGAAGCGCAAAATTGCCTGGAACAGGCGTTATTGATACGCGAACAGGTGGCGGAACCGGATTTCCTGGAGATAGCCGAGAGTCTGAGCGTGTTGGGGAACGTGTTGTTGGCTGCCGGCAAACTGCCGCGGGCGCAACCATGCCTGGAACGCGCCCTCGCCCTGTACAAACAACATCTGGGAGCGGATCATGCGCAAACGGCCATTAGTTATGGACAGCTTGGCGCGTTGTATCAGGCGAAGGGGGATTTGTCGGCGGCTCGCTTCTATGCACGGCAGGCCCAGGCGATCCGTGAACGCCTGTTCGATACGGACTTTCCGCGAACGGCGACCAGTCTCGTCAATTTAGGGGTCTTGTTTCAGGATATGGGGAACCTGGCGGACGCCGCGCCCATGCTGCAGGAAGCCCTGTCGATCTTTGAACTCAAACTGGGGCCGGCGCATCCGCATATTGCCGTCATCCTGAGCCAGTTAGGCCGGGTGGCTCAGGCAGCGGGGGACACGGCCCAGGCCCGGACATACCTGGAGCGCGCCCTGGTTGTTCAAGATATGGCTTTGGGACCTGACCATCCGGAGACGGCAGCGCTGCGGGTTGAGCTAAACGCGCTGCTGTCGGGGAATTCAGACGACGGGCATCGGGGCGCCCTGTAATGAGTCCGATGTCGCCGCCAGCGGCGCGGCCTATCCAAACCTGTTGGCGGATGCGCCCTTAGGGTTCGCGTAAAATTGCCTTGGGATTATGCGGTAAGTAAGAACCCTTTCAGCGCATCCGTCCATTCCTATCGTGTTAACGGCTGCGCCCTTATGGCCGTTGTCCGGCCAGAAGCAGGTCCATGTCCCAGGTACACAGCTTGCCGTCCCAAGAAGACGAAAACAAGGAATGTCCATCGGGGCCAAACAAGACATTGGTGATTGTGTTTGTGTGTGCGTCAATGCGAGCCAGTTCCTCCCCTGTTTGCAGGTCCCACAGGCTCACCAGACTCTCGCCGGGCGACACGCTCAGATTTCCGGAGCCAGAAGCCGCGTACCGTCCGTCCGGGCTGATGGCAACACTGTTCACGCTGGAGGCATGAACAGTCATTTGCAGCGTTGCCTGGCCCGAAGCCACGTCCCACAGGACAAGCTGGCCATCCCCGTCACCCTCACGGAATGAGGATGTGGAGAGCAGATAGCGTCCATCTAGACTGACGGCCAGACTTTCTATCCAGCCGGTCCCGCCGTTTTCCTCGATGGCAAAGTGACGGACGATCTCGTTTGTTTCCCAGGCCCACATGACCACCTCCCCTTCCGTGTCACCCCAAAAGAGGCTATGACTATCGGCGCTGAAGGTCACGCTTTCGATGCGATTATCATGTTTCAAGCTCTGGCGCACCTGCCCAAAATGCTCCAGCGATAAATCCCAGACAAGAAGCAACCCGTCAATAAACGCCGCCGCCGCCACCCGACCATCCGGGCTGATGGCTAACTGAGTGATATAGCCCGTAGGCTCCGTCCCATCTATTCCCAGGTAAGCGATGACCGTGCCGTCGGCGCGAGACCACAAGATTGGCCTCTTCTCATAAAAGGCGGCGGAGAGAACGTAATTGCCATCGGGCGAAATCGCCATGGTGTGTACCCGTTCCACATGCCCGCTAAATCGCATTACCTCACCGCGCGTCGTCAAGTCCCAAACGAGGATATCGTTTATTGTCGTTGAAGGATCGTCCATGTTGGCGACGCCGGAACCGGCCAGCGCATACTTGCCATCCGGCGTGATCGCCAGGCCCCAGATGCCACCAATGGGAAGGGAAAGGCAATCCAGGGGCATAGCCGGTTCCAGGCGCAAGGTGTATTCCCCTTCGGATTGGTCTCGGTAGCCGCGGACTTCAATCGTGTACTGGCCCGTTGCCGGCAGGAGGACGTTATCCAACAGTGAATCGCTGATCGTACCGTTAAGCCTGTCATCATTTTCCGCCAGCAGCGTGCCGTCAGGGGCGTAGACTCGCAGCCGCGTGTCCAGCAGGCTGCTATCTGGCTGTTGGTTCTGAGCGACGAAGTCGTTCACAGGATGGTCCGCGATAGCGCTGATTTTTATTTGTTCGTCTACTTCTCCTTGATAGGCCCAGTTTTGGCCGCCGCCGGGTGGGAGTTGGCCGCGATGGTCGGTGTTTGGCGTGAGGATGCCGGCATACGCCGGTGTCATCGTAGGCGTCGGCGGCGGCCCGGCCGGTGGTTCCGCGGCCACACTCGTGACCGCGAGCGCGCGCGCCACGGGTGTCTGTGGCATCGTCGTTATCATCGGCGCCAGGGATGGCGCTACCGAATCCGCGCCACATGCAGGCGCGACGTGATAAATATCTCGATCGGGGCAGCTTAGTTGCACGATATAACGATTGGCATAAACCCATTGCAGCAAATCATCCCAGGTATAATCCAATCGCCACACGATCAGCCCTTCACCCCAGGCGCTGGACAAAGCCATTTGCCCATCTGAGCGGACATCAATTTCCCCGGCGTTAATCCCGTACGCGGCAAATTGGCGTATTTTGGCGCCGCTTATCAAGTCCCAAATGAAGACCGTGCTTGTATTCATACTGACAATAGCATAACGACCGTCGGGGCTGAAACTAACGCCGGCCACCTGTCCAGGTTGTTGGAGGTGCTTCAACTCCCTCCCGGTCCCTAAATCCCACCAGCGAACAGAGCCATCTCTACTGCCGGATAGCGCTGTCTTCCCATCGGGACTGATTCTTGCCCCGATGATTTCTGCCGCATGTCCTGAAAATTGCTGCTGTATGTCTCCCGTTGCCACATCCCATAGCAGCATCGTGAGGTTGGCCGACGTAAGCGCCTGGCGGCCATCCGGGGTGAAATTCACGCTGCGCACGAAACCTCGCTGCGAACCGAACCGTCGCAACAGTTGGCCCGTGTCCAGATCCCATACAATGACTACCTCATCGGCACCGCCGGAAAGAGCCGTTCGTCCATCGGGGCTAAAGGTTACGCTGATCACGGGCGCGGCGTGTCCCTCCAGTCGATGTATCGCCTGACCGTTAGCCAGGTCCCACAAAATAACCGTCTTATCCGAAGACGCGGATAGACCAAAGCGACCATCCGGACTGACGGCTACCCCCCAAACTGGACCTTGATGCGGTACCCCGTTCCCCAGGTAAACGGGAGCGCCGGGATTGTCGAGATGCCACAAACGGACGGTGCCGTCGTAATGACCGGAAAGAATCGATTGCCCATCGGGCGTGAAGCGGGCGACGCTATAACCGGTCAGGTCAGGAACATAGGCGTCGTCCCCTGTCAAACGAATGAGTTCCGCCCCGCTGCGGAGTTGCCACAGGCGTAGTGTGTTGTCTACGGAGCCGGTCAAGGCCAGTCGGCCATCCGGGCTAAAGGCAACGGCCAGTACTGCTTGCGTGTGACCGCTGAGGCGTTCGATCTCCGTACTGGTTTCTACGTCCCATAACCGGACCGTGTTATCCGCGGAACTGGACAGAATGGTGCGACCATCCGGGCTAAAGGACACACTCCATATATCTGACGTATGCCCGCGAAATTCCTGTCGCCGTTGGCCTGTCTGCAAATCCCACAACCATAGATCGAAATGAGGTAAAGAGGCTCCCGTCAGGGCAGATCGGCCGTCCGGGCTGAAGGCCACGCTCTGGATTGCGCCTTCATACCCGGCAATGATGCGCAATGCTTTGCCGGTTTCCGTATCCCACCAGATCAGGCGCAGGTCTTGCGACCCAGACAGAATCGTCTGACCGTCCGGGCTGAAGGCGATGCCATGGATCGCCCCGGTGTGACGAAGGAAACGGCGCACGGCTGTTCCCGTTGCCACGTCCCAAAGAATCATGCTGCCGTCTTCGGAGCCGGACAAAATGGTGTGGCCGTTTGGGTGGTATGCCACGCTCCAGATGGCCCCGCTATGCCCATCACCGGACTGACCGAAATGCCGCACGATTTCCCCACTGCTCAGGTCCCAGAGAATGAGCGTGGCGTCTCGGGAACCGGAAAGCGCCAGGGAGCCATCCGGGCTGAAAGCGACGCTCTGGACCACATCGGTGTGCCCTTTGGCGCTGTCGGTTCCATTGACTTCTCCGAACTGCCTTAGCTCCTTGCCTGTACTCAGGTCCCAGAGCCGGAGCGTGTGATCATCCGCGCCGGACAGCGCCAAGCGACTATCCGGGCTGATAGCCACGCTTTGGACGCCGGAAAAAGAAGTGCGGGCGTACTGCTGTGTCGTCATGGCGGGGACAGGAATGTGCCCTTCCATCACCAGCCGTGTTCCGCCACGTGTATAAGCGGCCTCAGACAGGGCCAGTTGTGATTCAACGGGTGGGTCATCCAGACGATTGGCTTCTAGCGCCAGGGTGAGGGCGAGATCGGTTCGGTCTTCTAGTAGCAGGGCTTGTGAGTTGGCGGCCAGGGCGAAACTTTGGGCCACGGCCGCGCTGCGCTCCGCTTGTCTTTGTTGGATGCCGGCATAAGAGGCCAGCAAGAGAGCGCCCAATGTTGTGATAAACATGACGATAACGAGTACCCACAAAACATGGCGCGAACGTCTTTTTAACGCCGATTCGCGGGCGCGGCGGGCACTCTCGACCGCTTCCCGCGCCGCCTGCGCCGCCAGGCTGGCCTGTAGAAAATCCATTTCACTGTGTGTCAACACCAGGTCAGACGATTGTACCCAGTCTTGAAAGTGGGACAGGCGCGCGCCTCGCAGCAAGAAGTCGGCATCTTTGTCGGCGCGCTCCCACTCCAGTGCCGCTGCTTCCAGCATCCGCTGCCGGCGCACATCTTCCCGGCTGTCATCAAGCCACTGCCGCACCTGTTGCCACTGCTTGATCAGCGCTTCGTGTGCTATTTCCATAATGGGCGCCCGGGTTGCCGGGTCCCGGTCGAATGAGAGCAGTCGATGCCGGCCAAAAAGCTCAATCACGGCTTCCGTGATTAGTGGATCACCTTCTAGCTCCAGGAGTTCAGCGCGTGGCACGCGCCGGCGGGTGTCTTCGATACCTTCACCGAGAGTGATCAGGCGCAAGAACAATTGGCGGGTCACCGTTTGCGCGTCTTTGCCCAGGCCATCGTACAGTTCATCCGCGCGCCGGGTCAATGCGCCAGCGACGCCGCCAATGGTTTGATAGGCCGCGCTGGTCAACAGGTGATCCTGACGGTGTTCGAACAGCTCCGTGAGTGCATATTGCAGCAACGGCAACGTGCCGCGCTGCTCCCTGACGTCGGCGATGATCGTGGTGACCAATGTCGGCTCCAGGGTCAATCCCACACGCTCGGCCGGGCCGCAAATGGCGCGCTGCAATTCCTCCGCGCTCATGGGCAGGATAATTTCTGTACCCTGACGCATCAATTCGCCAAATCCGGGGTCAAGGAGGGGGCGATCATAGAAGTCTGCACGCAACGTGATCACCAGGCGCAGACGACTGTTTGGTTCTTCCAGGGCCAGCCGCAGGCTGTTCAAGAAACGGGTCGGTGATTCCGTGGTCTTGGGTAGTATGAACAGCTCTTCAAACTGGTCAATGACCAGCAGCAGTTCCCCCTCGTCCGGTGGTAGCACCCGTTTGATGGCCCGCAGCAAGCCGCGTTCATCTTGCTGTAGTTGTTCGATAAGGCTGGGTGGGGGATTGACCGACAGGCGAAGCAGCGCGGCCTCTAACTCTTCCCAGGGATAGGGGCCGGGGGAGATGACGGCGATAAACCAGTTCTGTGAACCGGGCACCATACCCTGGCGTAGGCGGGGAATGAGACCGGCGCGGATGACGCTGGATTTGCCGCTGCCACTTGGGCCGACAAGTGCCAGAAATCGTTGTGGTAGGGTTGATGGTGATAGGATACCAGGTGCGGAGGGAAGAGGCAGCGGTGCGGCAACGGGTTGAACAGGCTTTGCGGGGGAGGAGTGTGCCGGCATTTTCCCTGTTTGTAGACGTGTCAGCAGACGCTGCACCAATGCCTCGCGGCCAAAGAAATCAACCGTATCCGCTTCTTGAAACGGGCGCAATCCTTTATAAGGGTTTTGCGGTTCTGGCGGCGTCAGGATCGCCTTTTCCTGGACGTCGATGACCGGAAACCGGGTTGAACCAGTCGTCGCCGACTGCTCGTTGGCCAGTGCCCGGTCGACCGCCTGGTAGAAGGCCGTCAGAAAGGCGTCGGTATTGGCAAAACGAGCTACCGGGTTCTTGGCCGTAGCCTGCGACACAATCTCGTCTATCGCGGTGGGCAGTTCCGGACGTTGCCGGCATATTGCCGGCAAGGGCGTGTTCAACTGTTTTAATACCAGTCCTGCTTCTGGCGTGTTGAGGAACGGGTGGACACCCACGAGCATTTCGTAAAGCACAATTCCCAGGTTGTAGATGTCGCTCTGGGGTGTAACCGGCTCATTTCTGATCTGTTCCGGAGAGGAATAATAAAGCGTCCCGATGATGCCTTCGCGCGTCGCCGGCGTGGCGGTGTCGAACAGTTTGGCGATGCCGAAGTCGGACAGATAGGCGTTTCCGTCTTCGTCCAGCAGGATGTTGCCCGGTTTCAGGTCCCGATGGATGACGTTTTGGCGGTGGGCGAAGGCCAGCGCCGAACAGACTTGCCGCAGCAGCAGGGCCGTTTTGGACAGCGACCAGGGGCCTTCTTGACGTAGTTTTTCGTGCAGGTTGCCGCCGGATAACCAGCGCATGACGAGATAGGCGTGGCCTGGTTCGCGCCAGTAGTCGTAGAGGGGGACGATGTGGGGGTGTTCGAGGCGGGCGATCATCTGCGCTTCTATTTCAAAGCGGCGGATGAATTCAGGGTTATTGGCAAATGCCGGCAAGATTACCTTGACAGCCACATCGCGCCACACGCCCGGTTGAAAAGCGCGATAGACCTCGCCAAACCCTCCCGCGCCAACCCGCTCCCGGATCTCGTATCCACCAACCGTAAAGCCTGTCAAGTCAGCCATAAAACGCGCCAGCAGTTCATAAACAAGAGCCCTGTGTCTCATTATACTATAAGCTCATTTTTCTCACCTGTCAGGTGGCATTTGTCATTCCTGCCCACCCCAACGAACCGGGATATGTCGAAAATGATCGCCGCCTCCCGTTTCTTTTTGACGAAACGCGCCCCCCGAAGTAGACTTAACGATCCGTCCCACTCACCGCCCAAGGCCAATCCAGAAAAATAATGATCCAGAAGAGGCGTGATTTTTTGGATTGGCTCGAGGCTTTTTCGGCACGCAATAGGATTGCGTAAATACTGAAAAAGCCTGAGTCAAAAACGAACAGTTGGATAATCCAGCACGCATAAAGGAGTCCCCCATAAACGAGGCGCGCTATGGAAGAAGATAATCAGGATCGCGCGGATTCTTCATTTTATCCGCATTTTCCGTGTTTTTCCGTGACGACTAACGCGCTCTGGAGATTGGACCAATTGCAGTCGAAGGCCGTTGGTTTCGACATGCTCAACCAACCTTGCCCCACTATGAACACATTACCGAACCTTAAGGAGCGGCAATTGAATAAGATGACGAAGTCATTTCCTCACCGCTTCTTCAAACTGGCGATGCAATGCCCATCTTATTTCATCGCCAGTCCTAAAGGTGTTTTACGAACATAGGTGTTTTCGAAGGAGACGTTATGGACATCATCGGCATGGATTTTGGCACGACCAATTCTGGCATGGCTGTCTTTGACGGCCAGGCCGTACATGTTTTACCACTTGACCCGGTCAACAACAACCCCCGCGTTGCCCGCACCGCCCTCTATATCACCAACGAACAGCAAATAACGACTGGGCGCGCCGCCATAAACGAGTATTTCGAGCGCAACATGGGGCGTGCCAGTAAATTGCAGCGTGTGTGGGTGGGCGAGATCGAAGTACGCGGCGGCGACATGTACTACGTGGATGATTTATACATCTGGATGGACGTCCTCTCCCCCGGACGGTTGTTTCTCTCCATGAAAACAGGGCTACGCGACATCCACTACACCGGAACCATTGTTGGTCCCCACTTTTACACGCTGGAAGACCTCATCTCCCTGTATCTATATGTTACCCGCTTGCGCGCGGAGAAGCTGCTGGGGCGGCCTTTGCGCCAGGTTGTATTGGGGCGGCCCGTTCACTTCTCTCTGGAACCGCAGCAGGATGCCCTGGCGCAGGATCGGCTGCTGACCGCTGCTTTTCGCGCCGGCTACGACCGGGTCTACCTGCAATATGAGCCTGTCGCCGCCGCCTACAGTTACGCTGCGCAGTTGGATGCCCCGCAGACCGCCCTTGTGTTCGACTTTGGCGGCGGCACACTGGACATCACCGTGATGCGCCTGGGCGGCAGCGAAAAACCGCGCGTGTTGGCAACAGGCGGTATCCCCATCGCCGGCGATGTGTTTGACCAGCGGCTCTCCCGCGCGCGGCTGCCGCGCCACTTTGGCGAGCGCAGCCTCTACGGTCCGCGCCACAAGCCCATGCCCGTGCCCGCCTGGATTTATGATGTTTTTTCCGACTGGCAGGAGATGATCGTGCTGCAACGTCCCGAAAATCGCCAGATTATCGAAACGATTCTGCAAACCTCGCGCAATCCCGGCGAAATCCAGGCGTTATTGAGTCTGGTCAATGGCAACTATGGTCTGCGTATGTTTGACGAAGTGGAAAAGACCAAGCGCACGCTCTCGGAAAAGATCGGAGCCATGATCCGCCTGCAAGGGGACGACTTCAACGTATTTGAACTGGTCACGCGCAGCGATTTCGAGGAAATCATTCGCCGCGAAATTCTGGCGATTGAACAACATCTGGACAGCACGATTGCGGCTTCTGGGCTGCGACCGGAACAGATTGATGCCGTAATACGCACGGGTGGGTCGGCGGAGATCCCCGTTTTTCAGCGGATGCTGGGGCGGAAGTTGGGTGCGGACAAGCTGCGTCACATTGACACCTTCAGCAGCGTGACGGCGGGCCTGGGCATCGTGGCCCATCATCTGGAGCAGGGGGAGATTGACCTGCGCGCCTACACGTCGGCGGATGTGGGCGCGGTGGGTACGGATGCGGCGGAGTCGCGCGTGCCGGAAGTAAATGTGCGCCTGCTACAGCGCCGTCTACAGGCGCAAGAACTGGGGGCGGGCGTCGCTGATTCGGGGACGGAACAGGCACTGGTGCTGTTGGGCGGCGAAGGGCTGGTGCAGGCTTTTCCCTGGTCGCCGCCAGAGGCGTCCGTGCCGCTGGCGCAGATTGGTTGGAAGGCCTGGCTGCCACCACGGGCTGCCAGTTTGCTGCCGCTGGATGCGCCGCTGTTGGCGGTGACGAACCGGTATCGCTTTTTGTTAACGACGGCGCGGCAGTTGTTGGATTTGCAGGCGCTGGACCTGACCATGCGTGATCTGTACTATTTTGTGAAGGATGAGACGGTTTGCGGGGTGGCGGATTGGGGGCGCATGAAGGAGTCGCCGCTGCTGTTGATTGTGACTTCGCTGGGCGTGGCGCGGGGGTATGAGATGAGTGTGCTGGCGGGGAGTATTGAGGGGCCTGTGCCGTTGCAGTTTGATGATCCGCCGGCGGGCCTGCCTACGTTTGTGATGGGGGCGGGGCGGGATGAGGATTTGTTGGTGGTGACGGATACGGGGCGGGCGACGCGGTTGCCGCTGCCGCTGCTGCCGAATGTGGGGGGACTGGTGTTTAATCGTTTGCCGGAGGAGTTGTTGGTGGGTGCTGTATGTGTGCGCGGGGATGAGAAGGTGTTGCTGGCGACGGCGGAGGGGTATGGGCGGCGGTTGGTGGGGGAGAGTGTGCCGGCATCTACCCGCCTCAAAACCCGTGGCAAGAGCATCATCTCGCGCAAAGAAGTACGTGGATTGGTGCGCCTGTCGGCATCAGAGGAAGCCTGGCTGCTGACCACGGAGCGCCTGGTGCGCGTGACCGCCGCGACGCTGCCGCTGGCAGATTCCACGCGCAGTTATCGCCTGGCGCAACTACGTCCGGGGGAAGTAGGGGTAGGGTTGGTGCGTTGGGGATAAGAGGGGTCAAGATTCGTGGTGGGGAGGGAGAATGCCGGCATCCAGCGCCCCCACCCCATACCTGACCTTCCGCCGCCCCTGCCACACCGTCACCCCCCCGCTCCCCAAAACCTCGTACCGCGCCCCATCCTGCACCAGGCACGTATTCCCCTCAATCCCCACCAGCGCCAGCTTCCGCCCTGCCAGCAGGCGGATCGGTTGCAGCATCGCTTCCGGTATTTCTTCAAAATGAGGCACAATCGTCGCCCCGCGCAAGAACCCAAACCCGCTCTTCCAACCGGGAAAGCCGAAAAACTTCTCCCCCATAATCATCGCCCCCGCGCTGCACCCGGCCACCACGCCTCCCTCGGCCAGCACCGTTTCGATTGCCGCCCAGGCCGGGCTGCCCGCCAGCGTCTGGTACAAGTAATCCGGCTTGCCTCCGGACAGGTAGACGAAGTTGGCCTGCCGAATCCGCTCCGCCAGCGCCGCGTCATGCGCGCTGGCCCGATCAACCACCGCCACGGCTTCCGTCGCCGCCCCCAGGCGTGTGAAATGCTCTACGCCCAACGCCGACCAATAGTTGATCCGCTCCGCCCCCTCCGTGCCCGCCGCCGTGGGCAGGCAAACCACGCGCGCCGGTCCATCCAGCCGCGCCAGCAGCGCCCGGTCCACTGCCTCCATCGCCGGCAAATACTCGCCACTGCCCACCAGCGCCAACATGCTTATTCTTCCTCCTGCGTCGGCGTAAATGCCGGCAGCGTGAAACATCCATCCTCGTTCGGCGTAAAAGGGAGTGCTGTCAGGACTGTAGATGCCGGCAGTGGTCCATAGATGTGTGGAAAATCCACGCCAGCGCCATACAAATCCTCATACACGACGGGGGCATCCACCCGCGCCGCGTCAATCACCAGCAGCACCAACCCCGCCTGCCCACGATACAGATTGTTCGCCACGCCCACCACCTGCGCCGCCGTGGAGCAATGAATAAACCCGTCGCTGCCGAACGCGGCAGGCCAATACACCCCCTGCCGCCGCGCCGCATCCCACCGCGCCGCTTCCGTAATGTGATAAATCAAACCCATAAGCATTCACCAGCGCGCGTCGCCAGCCGCGCCGCGCAAATAAAAAAGCCGCCCACCCCGCAGGCAGGGGTAACACCACAGAATAGCGTGGATAAATGATTGAGAGCCTCGCTAAGCGCGGTACAATTCTTGTATTGAGCAAAAAAACGTACCCGCTCGCTTAGGAAGGCTCTCATGGAACTCAAGTTTATGACAGAACCCGCTTTGAATCCAGCCCTGATGACTTGTCCTCATTGCGGCGAAGAAAAACGCATCTGGATTCATTCGCAAAAAGAGCGTCGTTTTCGCTGCGCCACTTGTGAGTGTACCTTTACGGAGACACGCGGCACGCCGCTGTATGGTCGCCACTATCCCACCTGGGTTTTTGTGCTGGTGGTGACGCTGCTGGCAGGCGGTTGTCCCCTACCGGCTATTGTCTTTGCCTTTGGCCTGGACGAGCGCACGGTGCAGGCATGGCAGATGAAAGCAGGTCAACATGCGCGGCAAGTCCAGGCGGAGCGGGTGTGCGCGGGCAGGCTGGAATTGGGACAGGTGCAAGGGGATAAACTGTACCTGAAAACGCAGCATGGCGCTGCCTGGATGGCGACGGCGATGTGCGTTTTCTCGCGTCTGTTTCTCTGGGGCGAGGTGAGTGTGGAGCGGAGTACCTCCCTGATAGAGCGGGTGGTGGCACGGGTACGGGACGCGGCCAAACCGGACACCCCCATTCTTTGGGTGACGGATGGCTTCAGTGCCTGGGTCAAAGCGGTGCGCCGCATCTTCCGTCGTCCCCACTACACCGGCAAACCGGGACACCCCCCGCTGCGCCTGTGGCCGCAAGTCCATTTGGTGCAAGTGGTCAAACACAAAGTCGGTCGCCGCCTGGTATCCATCGAACGCCGCCTTTGTTTGGGTCATTGGGTGGCGGCCCAGGAGATTCTTTGCTGGTCGCAAACACAACTGGGCGTTTTCAACACCGCCTACATCGAACGACTGAATGCGACCTTCCGTACCTGGATACCGGCGCTGACCCGTCGTTCCCGCATGCCATCCCGTCATCGGCTCCATTTGGAGGCGGCGATGTTCTGGACGGGGTGTGTGTACAATTTCTGTCGTGTCCATGCGACTTTGGAAGGAACACCAGCCATGGCGGCTGGCTTGACGGAGGAGGTTTGGTCCGTGCGCGAACTGCTTTTTTGCTTCGCTATTCGACCCGAACTACTCCACGCTAATTTGTAATCCTACCCAGAGTTGCCGGCTGTCACTTCTTCGGGGATAGTCAGGCCGTGGGTATCCGCATATTCATTTATGATGACGCGGACGGCCTGGCTACACTTCAGGTTGTATAGCTCCTGAACCTGCCTCACGATCTCCCATTCACGCGGGAACAGTGAAAGGGTTTTTCGCTGTACTTGGCTCATAATCTTCTCCGTCAATTTGACTGGACAAACAATCAGGCATTGCGAACATCATAATAACCCAATAGTATTACGATTGTCAATGCAATTTGATGAAATGTCTATATTATTAAACGATTCACTTGGTACAGTAAGCAAATGGATGATTTCGTGAAGTGGCTAAACGCACAAACAGAACGCCGCTCATGGTCAAACAATGAGCTTGGGCGTCGTGCGGGTGTTTCACGCTCCACGATCTCTTTGGTTCTAACTGGGCAACAATCGCCCACGTGGGAGTTTTGCTATAGGATGGCTCAGGCTCTCAAGGAACCACCGGAGAAGGTTTTCCGGCTGGCTGGGCTGTTGCCGCCCGCGCCCCCGGAACGCGATCCGCTTATTCAGGAACTTTTGGAGATTGCCAGAAAACTAGACGCTACTGATAGAGACGAGTTATTAGCATATGCCAGACTACGCTATCAGCGGGCGCAGGAGAAAGGCTAGAGGGGAAACCATACTCAGGAAGGGGGAATTTATGATGTTGAAGAAAGCCCATGCAGGTTTGGGTGTCTTGTTGCTTATTGTGTTCTGGTTCCTGATCCATCCGTCCAGTCAGAAACCAATAACAACGCTCTTGCGTCCGCCGACGGCTTTGGCGTCTACAGAGCAATCGTTTCTGGAAAATGAAGCCGGCATTACGGCCTATGCTCAATTACCCATCCAAATTGAGTTCTTCTACATTCGCGGACTATTTCACACCATCGAATATGAGACCGCCGATTATCTGATTGGCTCGTTAGACATTCCCCAATACGGCGTTCTCGATGCTCCTCACATTTATGTGCATCAAAGCGGCTGGGTTGTTGCCTATTACCTGAATACAGAGCCAGCCAGTAAAGCCCTGGATTGGAAAAACTACACTCCAGGCGAAGATATTGCCACGAAGTTGCAAATTGCCATTGAAACGGTTGCGGATGCCCTTCAGACTGTCGCGCCGACGATTGACTATTATGACTTTCGCTATCCCGATGCCACGCACTTAATGGTCATCATGGAAAGTGCGGACACGGATGGCAACGGGAGCAATCCATATCAGATAAACCTGCCACAATCGTACACCTACTACGAGTACAGTTGGCTGCTTGGAACGTTCTTGAGTTGGTACACAAGCGGCTCGCTGCACTTAGATGGGCAACAAATCGCCCGTCAAGAGGTTGGATATGGCGATCCAGCCCCAGCTAATAGCTTTGGCTATTATTCTGCCGCGCAGATGGCTCCAAATGTCTTTCACACAATCACGGTAGAGGCTGTTGGCGCAACATTTTCCGCCTACGCCGTTGGGGGACTGGCGTTGGTGTATCAGGAGAACCCATGAAACAGCGGCAATGGATAGCACTCCTGGCCTTTGCGCTCGTTACGGTTGCTATAGCCAACCCAACAGGAATTGTGGTTCAGGATGCGGATAGCGTTAGCACAATGCCGACCACTGGGAATTTACCTGCTTTGGCAATCGATCCCAGGATCATACTGGAAACAGCCGAAGGCAAAACGGAACTGCATTTACAATCCTTGCCATTGACTTTGAACGCTGCGCCCAGGCATATACTCATTGACGCCGATGCCAACGAGATGCGCGACTTGACAGCCCCGCAAAGGTTGCCTGGCGATTTACCGGCGCATGTCCACTTCTCAGCAAGCTATTTGCCATTTGTGAAACGTTAGAGGGGTAGGAGGGGAAAAGAGGGGTATTCTTTTGTTAATGTACAGATACCGATTGTTGTTGGGGCCGCGTGCCACGGCGACCACATGGGCGAGATTATACCCAGGCTGCCCTAACCGGCAACCCGTAGAATAAATCAACGACCTTTTTGACGGTAACTCATGAAGTTATTGAACGAGGCTCTTTATTAGAAGTGGGAACCAACCATGATTGAATCGCCGGAATCTATTCCTCCATCTGTCCTTAACCTGATTAACGTTGTTTCGCGTCGCAGGGGGCACCAAAGAATCCAACCTATCACCCCTGAAATTGAACAAAGTTTACAAGACCTTTCTGATGATGAAATAGCCTCATTGGTAGGAGCGATCGTTTTGTATATGCGGAGGTTGCCCGGATACAATAAGGTTCTACCTGACAATGATAAGTCATGGGCTGCGCGAGAATTGGCTGCCCATGCCGGCCCAAGAGTAATACCTTACATAT